>JAGRLC010000056.1 GCA_020441995.1 Rhodobiaceae bacterium | reverse complement strand
GGCGCGTTGTTGAGGCTGTCGCCGGTGCCGTTGAGGCCGACGACAAGTCCGTAACCCACGAGCTGGTTCTCGCGCACACCTTCGATATCGACGAGATCCTTGATGCGCGACGCGCCAGCGGCAAGCGCAGGCTGCGCGGTCATGCCGGCAATCGTCGCTGCGATAATGAATACGGCTAGCCGCCGGAAAATCTTCAGCATATCAACCCCGCTCCCCCGAGCCTTTGCCACGCGAAAATTCACGTGTGTGATTTGCTGTCATAGACATTGCACACGGCGTGCCAAACGCCCGTTCAGGGGTAACTGATTGATTAAATTGAGATTTGCTTTACCCGCAGCTGTTCAGACTGCGGGCCGGAATGCGCCGGCAGGCTAAAACTGCCCGGCAAAAACTGCCTGGCGTTAACGTTCCATTTACCATGACCGCAGGATTGTAGGGTCAGCGGCGCGGTATATGCCGGGCCGGACAAGGAAAGGCGGGAACAGGCGCGATGCGGATCGAATCCGCCCAGCGAACGAATGCGGCAGGCAATAGCCGGAGACGTGCCAGCACGTCCGGCGACGGCTTCTTTGTGTCTCAGCCTGAGGGAAAGCCCGCTGCCCAGGCGGCGCGGTCGAGTTCATCGCTCGCCGGTATCGAAGCGCTGATCATGCTGCAGGAGGTCGAGGACGCGACCGTGCGCAAGCGCCGCGCGGTCAAGCGCGGTCACGACCTGCTGGATCTGCTCGAATCAGTGAAGCTCGATCTCATTGCCGGTATCGACAACCCGGCGGTTCTGACCCGGCTTGGCGAGCTTGCGCGGCGTGAGCGCGACCGCATCGAGGATCCCGGATTGTCCGAAGTGCTTGAGCATATCGAGCTCAGGGCGGCGGTAGAGCTGGCAAAACGCGGGCTTTTCCGGGGCTGAATACCCGTAAACCACCCCTATGCGGCTTTCCCCTGCGGATTTGCCGGAACTGACTTTTTTATCGGCAGCATGTTGAGCCACCGCCTGTGCGGCTATATAAGGCGCGCGTTGTCAGTTCCGGAGGTTAGGTGGATATGAGCGGTGCGCTTGATCAAGTCTACGTTCCGAGCGAGGACGAGCCGTTCATGAACGAGCGGCAGCGTAAGTACTTTCAGGAAAAATTGCTGAAGTGGAAGCAGGACATCCTGCGTGAGAGCAAGGAGACGCTGCTTGCGTTGCAGGATGATACTGCAAACCACCCAGATATTGCCGACCGTGCTTCGAGTGAGACGGATCGCGCAATCGAGCTACGTGCCAGGGATCGGCAGCGCAAGCTGATTTCCAAGATCGATGCCGCGCTGCGCCGGATCGAGGATGGCTCCTATGGTTATTGCGAGGAGAGTGGTGAACCGATCTCGCTCAAGCGTCTTGATGCCCGTCCGATCGCCACATTGTCGATCGAGGCCCAGGAGCGGCATGAGCGGCGCGAACGTGTCTATCGCGACGAATAGCCAGGTTTAGAACAAGAAAAGAAAAAGCCGCCCGTTCTGGGCGGCTTTTTTTACGTGTCCGGTCTTGGTGCCGGGGCGGCGGATCGGGCGATGGCCGAACGTGTCAGGGCAGGGGGAGCAGCGCCCCGTGTCGTTCCGTCTTGCCGCTTTCCGCTCTTGAATAACCAGCCCCTTGTGTTTTGGGGAGCGCGCGGGGCTGGCTGGGGTTTCCTTCTGTTCTGGAAGTTTGGATTCCTAAGTTTAGAACGGCAGTAGGATATCGAGCACCTGGCTGCCGTAACGCGGCTGCTGCACATCCGAGATATGGCCGCGTCCGCCATATGCGACGCGTGCCTCCGCGATCTTCTCGGAGTCGATCATGTTGTCGGAGCCAATGTCTTCGGGCCGCACGATGCCGGCAACCACAAGCTCACGTTTCTCGAAGTTGACGCGCACTTCCTGGCGGCCCTCGATCACCAGGTTGCCGTTCGGCAGCACCTGGGTCACGACAGCGGCGATGTTGGTGACAATGGACTCGCTGCGGTCAACGGAGCCATCGCCGCTTGCCGAACCGCTGCTCGTCGTGTCGACAAGAGCGGAGGCGGAGGATTCCGCCGGAAGCAGCTTGTTGATGATCGATTCAAGGCCGGCCGCACCATTGATCGAGACCGAGTCGCTGGCGGTGCGGTTGCGTTTGGTCGCGTTGGAGATCTTGGCCGAGTCCGAGATCGCGACGCGCACCGTCAGGATATCCCCGACGCGGGCTGCGCGCTGGTCGCGGAAGAAGGCGCGCGCGCCTGTGCGCCACAGGGCATTGGAGTTGTAGACCGGCGGTTCGGGTTCCGGCATCGGCATGGTGACCGGGCGGTAGCCGGGCATTGCGGTCGGATTTTCAATGGCGCTCAGGGCCGGTTCATGGCCGACCTGAGCCAGCTTGTCGGCCATGGAGCAGGCCGCAAGCAGCCAGCTTGCCGCGGCGACGCATACGGCTCGGGTGAAGCGGTCCGGCGTTCGGCGTTTGCGCGCGGCTGGCTTGGCGATTGAAAAGGTCATGTTTTACTCCCCCGATACGACTTGAATGAGCGAACTCTTGAATGGATGGGTTCAATTGGCGGCGGCGATCCGGGTCGCCGAGCCATGCACGGCGACGGTTCCGGGACCGGTAATCTCCGCCTGAAGGATGCGGTTGGACTGAAGATTGGTGACGGCGATGACGTCGCCGCGCGCACCGTTCGAAACCGCGCGTCCGCGCACGGTCAGCGACAGGCCGGGACGGTTGAAGACAATCGCGACAACATCGTCCCGGTGCACAAGGATCGGCTCCATCAGATCGCCGCTGCGCAGCGGCTGACCCGGGTGCAGGGCACGGCGCGCGGCCATGCCGGCAATGGCTTCGACCGAAATGATGGCGTCTTCGGAAATCATCGAAACGGGAAGCCGCTCGACGATGACATCGGCGGGCGCAATGGTGTCGCCGCGCTGGACCGGGCGCGACAGGGTCGGAACCGATGCAACCTCTTCGGCGTAGCCGGTGATTTCAATGCCGCGGGCAGCGGTTGCGCTGCCATCGACGGTGACCTTGGCGGCAAAGCGGCGTGCGCGCGGGTCGGCCTGGATCGACATGACCCGGATGGCGCCGGCGGCGGTGCTTTCGACGATGAAACCGCCGACCGAGGAATCCAGCCGGATCTCAAGCTGATCGGCATTGCGGGCATGGCCGCGGTGAACCAGTTCGGTGGCGATGGCCCGGGTGATTTCCTCGCGCGGGATGCGGCGCCCGGAGCGGCTCACGACGACTTCGGTGATGCCGCCGGTTTCGACTTCGGCGATGCCGGCGCGGCGGATCGCATCGACGACTCGGTCCGCCTGCACGGTGCCGGTGGTGCCCGGCGCGGGGGCCAGGAAGAGTTTTGCTCCGGCTTTTTCGCCAGCGCCTTCGGCAAGGTCGCCGAGCAGGACGACCGCGTCCGCGACGGTGACGACGGAGCGCAGCGTGACCTTCTGGGCCACAACCTGCGCGGAAGCGCGTCCGGCGAGCAGGGCGACGCCGATCAGGATCATGGCGACGATGGCTGCGCGGAGGAGCATCTGGGCGTGCGGGCGAATGGAGATTTCGTAGATGTTCATCGTCTTCATCCTTTCACTCATCAGCGCAGGTTGGCGGTGGCCGACAGCATTTCGTCAGCGCCGGTTATGATGCGCGCGTTCATCTCGTAGGCGCGCTGGGCGGCAATCAGATCGGAGATTTCCGTCACCGGATTGACGTTGGATTCTTCCAGGTACTTCTGCAGCACGCTTCCAAAGCCGGTGTCGCCGGGCGTGGAGACCTGCGGCGTGCCGCTGGCCGTGGTTTCCAGGAACAGGTTGTCGCCGATGCCTTCCAGGCCTGCTGGATTGATGAAGCGGGCAAGCTGGATCTGGCCAAGCTCGGTGGTTTCCGTCTGGCCGTCGATCAGCACTTCGACCGTGCCGTCGGTGCTGATTGAAATATCACGGGCGTTGGTCGGGACCGTGATGGCCGGTTCGACTTGGTAACCGTCGACGGTGACCAGCAGGCCGTTGGCGTCAAGCTCGAAGGAGCCGGCGCGGGTGTAGGCGGTCGAACCATCGGGCAGGCTGATGCGGAAGAAGCCTTCGCCGCGGATCGCAAGGTCGAGGTCCTTCTCCGTCAGTGTAACGGCGCCCTGGCCCATGATGCGCGGCGTGGCGGCGGTTTTGACGCCCATGCCGATCTGCACGCCCGCGGGAACCATGGTGCCGGAATCCGAGGTTACCGAGCCGGTGCGCCGCAGGTTGTCGTAGAGCAGATCCTGGAATTCGGCACGCTGGCGCTTGAAACCGGTGGTGCGCATGTTGGCGACGTTGTGGGAGATGACTTCGACGTTCAGCTCCTGTGCCATCATGCCGGTGGCGGCGATGTTGAGGGCTTTCATGGTCTTGTCCTTTCGGTTGCGGGCGGAAGTTCCCTCCCGCGTGGTCCTGCGCTGTCAGGCGTCAGGCCGGAATTTCAGCAAGGTTGTTGATCGCGTTGCGGCGGAGCTGATCGGATTTTTCCATCATCGAGGCCAGCGACTGATAGGCGCGGTTCACCTCGATCATGCGGCTGATCTCGGCAATCGGCTGAACGTTGGATTTCTCCAGAACGCCCTGGGCCACGCGCGGCTGGGTCATGATCGTTGCCGTCTGATCGGTGGTGAAAAGGCTCGTGCCTTCGGGCCGCAGGGCCATGTCGGTCTCGAACTCGACGACGCGCAGGCGGCCCTTGTTGCCAGCCGCCGTTGAAACCGTGCCGTCGGAGGCGATCGAAACCCCGGTGTCCTCGGTGCCGAAGATCATCGGCCCGGATTCGCCGAGCACCTGATAACCTTCACTGGTTACCAGCTCACCGGCCTGATTGAGCAGGAACGCGCCATTACGGGTGTAGCGCTCGCCGTCGGGCGTGTTGACGACGAACCAGCCCTTGCCGTTGATGGCGACATCGAGCGGCGATCCGGTCTGGACCATTGCGCCGGGTGAGTAGTCGCGAAGGGTCGCGACATCCTGCACATAGGACATCTCCCGGTCCTGAAACCGGTCCGCGGTCCATTCCGCCTCGGGCATCAGATATTCCTCGAACTTCACGGTTTCGGCCTTGAAACCGGTCGTGCCGAGGTTCGCGACATTATTGGCGATCACATCCATCTGCCGCCTGAGGGCGACTTGGCGCGATAAACCTATGAGAAGTGCGTTTTCCATAATGCTTTTACCGTTTGGTTGCTCCCCATGAACGCCGCCAAACGGCTTTCGCAGCGTTCACAATCAATTAAGCATACGCTGTGCCAAGTAATATTATTCAATTAAATCAACAGTATAGGCCTACCGCGATGAGTGTTTTTGGGCGTGAAAAGCTGCCGCGCAGGCAAGGTTTGCCCGGCAAAAATTTCCCCCCTGACCCGTTTTGGAAACCTTTCGTTAACCAATCGAACCCTTACTGGGTCTCAAGGATCAATATGCGCCGCAATTGTCTTTTTCAGTCTGTCCGGCGCAACGTGCGGTGACTGTCATGGCCGAAGAAGAAGATCAGATCGAAGGTGGAAGCGAGGATGGCGCCGAGGAAGGCGCTGCTCCTTCCAAAAAGAAAAAGCTACTGAAGCTGGCGATGATCGGTGGCGTGGTGCTGCTGATTGCCGGCGGCGCTGCCGGAGCCTGGTTCATGGGGTTGTTCTCCGGCGGCGAGGATACGGTCGTTGCCGCTCAGCCCAAGCCATCCTTTTATTTCGATCTGCCGGAAATGATCGTGAACCTGAATTCGGCGGATCAAAAGCAACGCTATCTGAAGGTCCACGTTTCACTGGAAATGTCGGATGAAGATACCTTGAAGGTGCTCAGGCCGGCCCAGCCGCGGCTGATGGATGCCTTCCAGGTCTATCTGCGCGAGTTGCGCTCGACCGACCTTGACGGTTCGGCGGGCATGCATCGGCTCAAGGAAGAGCTGACCCGCCGCGTCAATATCGCCATTTATCCGAGCACCATCGATACGGTGCTGTTCCGCGAAATCATCGTCCAATAGGGAAGACCATGGCCAACGAACCCGTTGATCAGGACGAACTTGCCGCCGCCTGGGGCGCGGACCTCGATGACGATAAAAGCGGTGCTGTAGACCAGGACGGTATGGCATCCGCCTGGGAGTCGATGATCGACGAACCCGACGGGCGCCAGTCCGATAACAGCAAGGGTGCTGAAAGGGTTCTCAACCAGGACGAGATCGACAACCTTCTCGGGTTCAGTGTCGACGAACTCAGCCGCGATGAGCGGCAGGGCATCCGTGCCATCATCAATTCGGCGCTGGTTTCCTACGAGCGCCTTCCGATGCTGGAAATCCTCTTCGACCGTCTTGTACGGTTGTTGACGACGTCCTTGCGCAATTTCACGTCCGACAACGTTGAAGTGTCGCTCGACGGCCTGCGTTCGATCCGCTTCGGCGATTACCTGAATTCAATCCCGCTTCCCGCCATGCTCGGTGTTTTCAAAGCCGAGGAGTGGGACAACTACGGTCTGATCACGGTTGAATCCAACCTGATTTACGCGATGGTCGACGTGCTTCTCGGCGGGCGTCGGGGGCAGGGCCAGTTGCGTGTCGAGGGCCGCCCCTACACCACGATTGAGTCCAACCTGATCCGCCGGATGATGGAAGTCATCCTTGAGGACATGGACGATGCTTTCAGTCCGCTTTCGCCAGTACATTTCAACATCGAGCGCCTGGAGACCAACCCGCGTTTCGCCGCGATCGCGCGCCCTGCCAACGCGGCTGTCCTGGTACGTCTGCGCGTTGATATGGAAGACCGTGGCGGCAATGTCGAAGTGCTGCTGCCCTATGCCACGATCGAGCCTATCCGCGGCCTCCTGCTGCAAATGTTCATGGGTGAGAAGTTCGGCCGCGACGCCACCTGGGAAGGTCACCTCGCAAGCCAGATGTGGGCTGCGCATGTCGGCCTCAACGCGGTGCTTTTCGAGGTCGATCTGCCGCTGTCGCGGACGCTGAACTTTTCCGTTGGCGACACCATTCCCCTCGATATGCGCCCGGATGATCTGGTGACGCTGAAGTGCGGGGACGTGGAACTGACCGACGGCCGCGTCGGACGGATCGGCGACAAGATCGCCGTTCGCGTGGCCAGTCCGCTGCGGCGGCCGAAGATGACATATGCGGCCTTCGAGCAGGCCGAAATCATGGCGGGAGACTAGAGCATGAGTGGTTCGTTTGTTGGCGTGGTGGTCGAGGGGCTGGTTGCGACCCTGCTGGTCGTTACGATCGTTTATTGCGTCAGGCTGAACCGCAAGCTTGAGCGGTTGCGCGCCGACGAAACCGACATGAAGAACCTGGTTGGCGATCTGATCGAAGCAACGACAAATGCGGAGCAGGCCATTCAGTCGCTCAAGGGATCGGCGAGCGACTGGGACCGCGCGCTGGGCTCGCGCATGCGTCACGCGGAGAAAATTTCCGGTGTGCTGCACGAGCAGATGGACGCCGCTGAGCTTGTTGTCGATAGGCTGCGCCAGATCTGCATGGCGGAGCGCGATGCCAGCGCAGCGCAACATGCAACGCTTACGCCGATGCGCTCCGATACCCGCGATCCGGCCGATGTTGCCGCCGCGCGCAAGCGGCTCGGGCTTGGCAAGATGAAATTCGGCTCCGCCCAGACGGATCAGGCGGCATGAAGAAAATCCCGGTAAAGCGTATCGCATCAATGGCAACACGCGAGGTTCGCGTGTTGCCTGTTCTCGTTGCCGCCGCGGCCGCGCTGCTGCTGCTCAAGGGTGTGCAGATTGCCGTGGACGCGCCCGGCGCCATCTCCGGCGCGCGGATGGCCTTGGCGCAACAAGCCGAGACTGGCGCCGCTGATGCCGCCGCTTCATCCGGCGAGGACAGCGCGAAGACGGAGGCCGAAGCCGCTGCGCAAATGGCTGGCGAGACAGGCAAGCCCGCGGCCGGCAAAGAAGAGGTCATAGTCGAGGCGGATGCACCGCCAACCGCGGAAGAGGCCATCAATTCCCGTCTCGCAGACCGCCGCAAGGATCTCGACAAGCTGGAAGACGATCTGAAAATGCGCGAAAACCTGCTGCGCGCAGCCGAACTTCGCATCGAACAGCGCCTTGCCGAGTTGAAAAGCCTCGAGGAACGCATCAACGCGACGCTGAAACAGCGCGAGGAGCAGGAGGCCGAGCGCTTCAAGAACCTTGTCACCATGTATCAGGCGATGAAGCCCAAGGATGCGGCAGCGGTCTTCGACCGGCTGGATACGCAGGTTCTGGTCGAGGTCGCGTCCGGCATGGACCCGCGCACCATGGCTGAAATCGTTTCCAAAATGACGCCGGAAGGGGCGGAACGCCTCACGATCGCGCTGATGAACCGCGCCGCCCAGCAGGAGCAGGGGCTCAAGGTTCAGGATCTTCCGCAAATCGTCGGCACCCAGCCTGCGAGCTAACGCGCAGGCTGTTTTGTTTTCGCTTCGCCGGGCGAGCTTCGTCTCAGGCTTCGCGGAGCCGCGCAACGGTGCGCGACACCCAGTCAGGCTATCGGCCATCGCGTTTGCTGCGATCCCACAATTACTTTGCGGAACTTAAGCGGGCATTTACCGCAACCGGCTAGGTTTGCGTTGGTTTCGCAGTGGCAGCGCCCGGTGTGGAACCTTGCGTGTAACCGAGTTCCGGGACGCTTATGGCCGCCCATGCCGAGTACAACGGGCGATTGACGCTCTTTGCCGCCGCGCAGTCTTTGCTGCGCGTATGCGCGGGCTTTTGCCTTCTGGCGGCGGTTTTCCTGTATTCCGGCAGTGTTGGCGCGCAAGAGACCGCAAGGGTCGAGACGATCCAGGGCGAGGGATACGGCAGGCTTATCTTCACCTTTCCCAAGCCGATGAAAATCAAGCTGCGCGCAACGCCGGGCGTGGTCGTGCTGACCTTTCCCGAGGCTGTGAAGCTCGATGTCGGCAAGGTTTCCGGCGATCTCCCGGAATATATCGGTGCCGCGCGCGTCGACCCCGATGGCGGCGGGGCCCGGTTCGCGCTCGCGGCTGCCTATAACGTCAACATGATGGAGGCGGCGGAGAAGGTCGTGGTCGATCTGCTCCCGACAACCTGGAAAGGTTTGCCGCCGGCGTTGCCTCAGAAAATCATCGATGAACTCGCCGATCGCGCGCGCAACACGGAGAAACGCCGCGCGCAGGAGAGGCGGGCGGAACGGATCGCCTCGGCGAAGTCGATCGACGTGCGCTTCGGTCTGCTTCCCACTTTCACCCGGATGGTGTTCGAGTGGGGTGAGCCCACGAATGCGCGTATCGAGCGCGATGGAGAAGCTGTCACCGTTGATTTCGAACATCCCGGCAAGATCAATGCCAGCGGAATACGGGCGTATCTGCCTGAGTGGGTCACCAAGGTCGATTCGGGATTTTCCAATGACGGTGGCTTGCGGGTGACCATGAGCGTCGATGCGTCGGCGAATGTGCGCGGGTTCCCTGAAGGCAATACCTACGTTGTCGACGTGACGAACCCGGACTGGGCGGGTGAGCGCAATCCGCTGGAGACCGTCCCCACGTCTGATACGGAGAAGGGCGGACTGAAGGTTGCGGGGGCTGCGTCGGAAGCCGTGGCCACCCCCGATAAAGCGCCTGAAAGCTCTGATATTTCATCGGTTTCAAAGCCATTCAAGCCAGATCAGTACGCTCCGATCAACCGCTCTGAAGGAGATCCTGAGGATGCGGGTCATATCCATCATGCGCCAATATCGGATGAGGAGAAAATCGCACACCAGGCGATGGCGGAAATTGCCCGGGAAGGTGGCGCCGGCGCTGTTCCGGCGCCGGTGAACCCAGTACCACAGGCCAAGCCGGCCGCCGTGCAGCCCGCGCTCGACGAAGCCTCGTATGGCAAGGCGGCCAGCGCTTTCGATGCTGCTGCGCGCGTAACCCCGGCGGTTACCCTGTCCGGCTCGCTGATCAACGTCAGCTTTCCGTTTTCCAAGCCCACGGCAAGCGCTGTATTCACCCACCATCGCTATGTGTGGATGATCTTCGACACACCGATTCCGATCGACACTCGTGTTCTTCGCAATGACTTGCAGGATGTCATCACCGATCTTGATTACAGCCGTTCCGGGAACGAGCAGATCCTGCGCATGACATTGCGGGAGCCGCACCTTGTATCATCGTCGCTGGAGGAGAACTCCTGGCTTGTCACGCTGGGCGATCTGGTGCTTTCGCCGCCGAAGCCCTTGGCTGTCGAGCGCCGGGCAACCGATCAGGACGAGGGTATCATCGAGATCGCGTTGCCGACGGCAAACCAGGTGCATACCGTCGAGGACCCCGATCGCGGCACCACGATGCGGGTTGTGTCCGCGTTCGGGCCGGCACGGGCGATCTTCAAGCCGCATGATTTCGTCGAGTTCCTGATCGAGCCGAGCATTCACGGTATTGTGGTGCAGCCATTGGCGGATGACATCGCCGTGGAAATCAGGGATGGGAACGTCGAAATCGGACGGCCGCACGGACTGGTGCTCTCGGGCGAGGGCGCGATGGTCTACGAGGCGGCGAACAGCGCCATGGGTGAGCGGCATCGGCCCGGCTACGTTGCCATCGAGAATGAAGTGCTGACGAGCGACGGCAGTGTCGGCTCACTGATTACCCGTACCCAGCAGGCCGTGGCCGAACTGCCTGAAGAGGAGCGCACCGCCGGCCGGTTGCGCCTGGCCCGCCTCTATCTGGCGACCGACATGGCGGCGGAAGGCCTCGGCATGCTCCGTTACATCAAGAGCGAGGACCCCGCTGTCGATCGCGATCCCTCGTTCCGGGCCCTGATTGGTGTCGGCAAGGTGTTGATGGGACGTGACCGCGAAGCGCTCAAGGACTTTGACACGTTCCGCCTTGGTGATAGCCAGGATATTTCGCTGTGGCGCGGCCTTGCTTACTTGGGGCTTGGCGACTGGCCGAACGCGGAACGTGAGTTCCTTCAAGGCGAGCCGGCGATCGGTGGTTACATGACCCGCCGCCAGGTGCATTTCCGCCTGGCAGCCGCCCGTGCCGCGCTTGAAGTGGGCGACATGGAAATGGCGTCACGGCAGGTCGGCGCGGCTGAAGCTTTGCTGGGCAATGTAGAGGCCAATGACGAACTGCTGCTGCTGTGGGGCTGGCTCAACGAGCGTTCGGGCCGCAATGAACAGGCGATTGCCGCATATTCAAGAGTGGTCAAATCTCCGGATCGCAAGCTTGAGGCGGAAGCGACGCTGCGACTCGTTTCCATTCAGAATGCCATGGGCACCATCGAGACGGATGAAGCGATCGACAAGCTTGAAACCCTGGCGATTGTCTGGCGGGGCGACACGATCGAACTGAATACATTGGCCGAACTGGCGAAGCTGCATGTTGCCAAGGGCAACTACCGGCGGGCTTTCGAGCTGATGAAGGCCGCCGCGATTTCGGACGCGGATTCGCCCATCACGCGGGCTCTGGAAAACGAGCTCGATGGCGTCTTCGCGGACCTGTTCATCGCGCGCAAGGCCGACAAGATGCCGCCCATCGATGCTCTGGCGCTCTACTACGACTTCCGCGAGATGACGCCTGTGGACCGGCGTGGCGATGAAATGATCCGTGCGCTCGCCGACCGTTTGATCGAGGTCGATCTGCTCGATCAGGCCGCGCAATTGCTCGAACACCAGATCGACAACCGACTGCATGGAGCGGGCCGTGCGCAGGTTGCCGCCAAGCTCGCGCTTGTTCACCTGATGAACCGCAAGCCGGAGAAGGCGCTGGAAGTCATCGCCCGTACCCGCCAGGCGGTATTGCCGGCCGATTTGCAGATGCAGCGTATTGTGCTTGAGGCGCGTGCCCTGTCCGAGACCGGGCGTGCAGATCTGGCTGTTGAGCTGCTGTCGACCGTGGATGGTCCCGATGTTGCGCGTCTGAAGGCGGATGCGCTTTGGCGCGCGGAGAACTGGGAAGACGCGGGCGACCAGCTGGAGCGGCTGCTGGGCAAATCCTGGTCAAAGGACGAACCGCTTAGCGAATCCGTGCGCTACGACGTTTTGCGCGCTGCGATCGCCTATTCGCTGGCTGGCGATAATCTTGGCCTTGGCCGTATCCGCTCCAAGTTCGCGTCGGGCATGGCGGGAACGCCGGACGGCACCTCATTCGAGGTTGTGACAGGCGGCCTGCCCGAGGCGGCGGGCGAGATCCGCGATGTTGTTTCCAAGATTGCCGGCACCGGTACGCTCGATGCGTTTCTTGCCGACTACAAGGAACGCTTCGACGTCAAGGCTGTGCCCAGCAGCTGATGGCTTTCCTTGCCTGAGGCAATCGCGGACGGAAAACCGGCCACCACCTTTACTGCGATTGCTTTAGCCCGCACCTGTGAAGGATCGGACCAGCGATCCGGCGACCAGGCTCCATCCGTCGACAAGCACGAAAAAGATCAGCTTGAACGGTAACGAGATGATGACCGGCGGCAGCATCATCATGCCCATGGACATCAGCACGGAAGCGACCACGAGGTCGATGACGATGAAGGGTACGAACAGCAGGAAGCCGATCTCGAACGCGCGCCGCAGCTCTGAAATCATGAAAGCTGGCACAAGCACCTGAAGCTGGATTTCATCCGGGCTTTCCGGCTGTTCCACCTCCGACATTTCCACAAACAGCGCCAAATCCTTTTCGCGGACATGGGCGAGCATGAAGGTGCGGAAAGGCGCGGCGCTTCGCGTGAATGCTTCGTTCAATTCTATCTGTTCGTTGACAAGCGGCTCTATGCCATCGGTATAGGCCTGCTGAAACACCGGCATCATGATGAAGCCGGTCAGGAACAGTGCCAGCGAGATCATGACGGAGTTGGGCGGCGCGGTTTGCAGGCCGATTGCCGTGCGCAACAGCGAAAGCACCACGACGATCCGCGTGAACGACGTCACCATGATGAGGATCGACGGGGCCAGGCTTAGGACAGTGACCAGCGCAACGAGCTGGATCGCGCGCTCGTTCAGTCCCGTTCCGGCGGAAAAGTCGAGCGTCACTTCCTGCGCCATGGCCGGTGCGGCAAGCGCAATCAGGGCAATGACGAGCGAGACGCAAGCCAGCGAAAGAACTGTCATCCTGAAGGCGCGACGCGCGCTGTCAGCGGCGTTCTTGCCCGTGCCGCGTCTGCCCCCCATCATTGTTTAATCCCCGGATTCCAGTTCCTTCATCAGGGCTTCTTCGAGATCGTCTCCCTGCGCCTTGCTGCGCGGGCTTTCTTTCGCCTTGGATTGCGGAGCGGGGGAGGCGTCGATGTCGAGAGCTTCGGCGATGGCCTGTGAAGCCACGGATTCAATTTCCGTATCGCCGGATTTTCCGGACTGCGCCGCAGGGGCCGCCGCTGTCAGAATAGGGCCGTTGTTACGCGGGTTGGCCATCTCGCGCTGCAGCCTTGGGCCGATGCCTTTTGAAGCAGGGGGCGCGGCTGTCTGACTGAGTTCCGGTTCAACACGGGGAGCCGGTGTTTGGTCGGCGCGCTCAATGCGCAGCGGCGAGCGGTAGGGCAGGTCGATTGCCGGAGGGCGAGGCTCCTGCGGCGGTTCGAGTACGTCAGGCTGAGGCGCCGGGCCGATTGCCGTGGTGATGACCGGGTTCTTGATGCCGCTGGTGTCATGCTCGACCACAACGTCGGCGTTGCCGCCGATCAGCAGCAGATGCTCCACGTTATCGCGGCGCACCAGAACCAGGCGGCGCTTGTCATCCACCTGAATCCATTCGCCAACGGCAAGGCGCTGACGGCGATTGCCGCGCCCGCCACCGCCGCCCGATGACCCCGATCTGGCGCTGGCGATCCAGCGGATCACCGCCGCCGTCAAGGCGATGAGGATCATGACCGCGATGAAGGCGATCAGAAAACGGGCCGGCAGGCCAAGTTCGAACCCCAAAAGCTGCTCAATATACTGCATCTCATTCCTCCCACCGCGATACGCATGATCCCGGCACGGTCTAAACCCTGGCGGTTCACATGCGGTGCTTGCCGGCGAATCAGCCAGCATTCAAAGGTTAACGCGACCCGGCAGAAATTGCCGCCTTTGTGCGTTCAAATTGGTTAACGGTGAACCTCCCGTTGCACGGAAGTTCCTGTGCCGCCAGAACCTCGGTGCTTAACGGCAGTTTAAACCTCTTAACGCCCTGTTAACCATATGCCCGGCAAACTTTGCCCGGATTTCATATTCGGTGAAGCTAACCCGGGATGGCCGACATGGGCTTTTTCGACCTGCCCATACTCAACGCCTTGAAGACGCGCATGCAGTTCCACTCCGAAAGGCAGGTGGTGCTGGCGCAGAACGTGGCCAATGCGGAAACGCCAGGCTATGGCGCGCGCGATCTGAAGGCCCCGGACTTCAAGCGGATGCTGGCGGCTGAAAGTTCGGGCGTTCCCGGTGCGCCAATGGCGCCGGTGCGCACGTCGGCGAACCATATGGGCGGGTTGTCGCTGTCGACGGATTTCAAGGAAACCAAACGGGACAGTTTCGAAGTCACGCCGGAAGGTAATGGCGTGGTTCTGGAGGACGAGATGATGAAAATTGCCCAGAACCAGATCGATCATCAGATCGCCACGACCGTCTATGCGCGCGGCATTTCGATGGTCAAGCGTGCGGTCGGCCGCTCGGGATAAGGAAGGTTTGAACCAATGGATATTCTCAAGAGCATCATGGTGGCGGCCAGCGGGCTGAAAGCCCAGTCGGGCCGGATGCGTGTGATCGCGGAAAATCTCGCCAACACGGATTCCACCGCAACGCGGCCGGGCGGCGATCCCTACCGGCGCAAGATTCCGGTGTTCAAAACGGCGCTTGACCGCGAGCTTGGCGTGGAAACGGTGGAGCTCGACAAGATTACCCGCGACCGGAGCGATTTCGGGACGCGGCTGGAACCCGGACACCCGGCTGCCGACGACAAGGGCTACGTCAAGGTCCCCAACGTCAACGGCCTGATCGAGACTATGGACATGCGCGAGGCGCAGCGTTCCTACGAAGCAAATCTCAACGTGATCTCCTCAACGCGGCGGATGGTGATGCGTACGCTCGACATCCTGCGTGCGTAAGCGGCAGCAAACAGAACTGATATGGGACGCGCAAGATGACACCACTGGGAGCAGCAAAGACCTACGCGAACATCGCCCAGCAGACGGCGAAGGCCGCGACGGGACAGGGCGGCAACGCGCTTGACGCCGCGGGCGGCGCGACGCCGCAGAGCTTCGCCGACATGGTTTCCGGCGCGGTCAATGACGCGACAACCCAGGCGCAAAAGGCCGACCAGGTATCGGCGGCGGCCGTCACGGGTCAGGCGGACCTGGTCAGCGTGGTGACGTCGCTTTCGGAAACCGAGCTCGCCATGGAAACCCTGGTGGGTTTGCGCGACCGTGTGATCGGTGCCTACGAGCAGATCATGCGGATGCCGATCTGACATCCATTCGGCGCGGCGACGCGACTCAGCGCATAGTGACTTCAGGAGACGAATTATGAGTGGACCGGAAGTGCTCGATCTTGCCCGGGATGCCATCTGGACGCTGATACTTGTGTCGGCGCCGCTGATGCTGGTCGGGCTGATCGTGGGTGTTGCGATCGCGCTGGTTCAGGCGCTGACGCAGATCCAGGAGATGACGCTGGTGTTCGTGCCGAAGATCGTCGCTATCTTCATTGCCATGATCATCGCGCTTCCGTTCATGGGGCAGGCGATGAGCGGATTCATGGATCGTATCGCCGACCGCATCGTCGCATTCTGATAGAGGCACAGCGGGGGACAACATGACGGTCACCTTGCTGCCGCAACTGGCGGCCGTCTTTCTTCTGATCTTTGCGCGAATGGGCACGCTGGTGATGCTCATGCCAGCCGTTGGCGACCGCGCGGTGCCAACCAACATCCGTCTTGTGTTCGCGCTGGCGCTGACGCTGCTTTTCTATCCGGTGACCGCGGCCAAGATGCCGGCGATCCCGACCTCGCTCTATGGCATTGCCGTGCTTGCGGCGGGCGAGATGCTGACCGGCTTCATTATCGGCTTGTCGGCGCGCCTCGTGCTGGCGGCGATGCAGGTTGCCGGTGCCTCAATCGCTTTCCAGATGGGGCTCGGCTTTGCGGTGAGCAATGACCCGACACAGGGGCAGCAGGGTGCGCTGATCGGTACATTCCTGGCCATGATGGCGCTGACGATGATCTTCGTCACCGACATGCATCACCTGTTCATCATGGCGCTGGTGGAGTCCTATAACCTGTTCCAGCCCGGCGACATCCTGCCGGCAGGCGACATCATGCAGGCGGTGATCGAACTGATCACCGGCATGTTCGTGATCGGTATTCAGGTTTCGGCGCCGTTCATGGTGTTCGGCCTGGTTTTCTATCTGGGGCTCGGTCTGCTCTCGAAGCTGATGCCGCAAATCCAGATCTTCTTCATCGCGATGCCGGCCAACATCATGATCGGTTTCATCCTGCTGGCGGTGGTGCTGGGCACGATCATGACCTGGTACATGGAGCACATCGAGCAGTCGATCCGTCCCTTCCTCGGGCTGGGCTAGGAATTAGGTAATGGCAGACGACGTCGACGACGCCGAGAAAACCGAGGACCCCTCCGAACGAAAGCTCTTGGAGGCCCGCCGCAAAGGCGATGTCGCCAAGAGCCAGGAGGTCTCGACATGGTTCGTTCTGATCGGCTCGGCCATGGCGCTGTTCATCTTCGGCGGCGGCGCGGCCGAGGACCTTGCGCTGTATCTGAAGGGCATCTTCCAGCATGCCGACCAGATCGGCATGGATACATCTTCGCTGCGTGTGCTCGGGCGTGACATCGCTCTTGCGGTCACGGCTGCGCTCGCCATTCCGCTGATGCTGCTGATCATTGCCGCGATTGCCGGCAACGCCATTCAGCACGGGTTCCTGCTGAGTGCGGAAAGCATCAAGCCGAAGCTGAGCAAGATTTCCCCCCAGGCAGGCTTCAAGCGCCTGTTCTCGTCGCAGAGCCTGGTCAATTTCGTGAAGGGGCTGGCCAAGCTCACGATTGTCGGCGTGCTTATGGCTGTTGTGGTCTGGCCCGAGCGCGGGCGTATGGACACGCTTGTGGCGGCCGGTATCCCGGCGATCCTGGAAACCGCCTCCATGCTTGGCATGAAGCTGATGATCGCGACGATTGCGGTCATGACGTTGATCGCGGCGGCCGATTTCGCTTATCAGCGGCACGTCTATTACAAAAAACAGCGTATGACGCAGCGCGAGGTGAAGGACGAGTACAAGCAGGCCGAAGGTGACCCGATGGTCAAGGCCAAGCTGCGCCAGATCCGCGCCGAACGCTCCAAACAGCGCATGATGTCGAAGGTGCCGGAGGCAACCGTCGTGGTCACCAACCCGACGCACTTCGCCGTCGCGCTGAAGTACGAGGAAGGCATGCAGGCGCCGATATGCCTGGCAAAGGGCGTCGATGCGGTGGCGCTGCGCATCCGCGAGACGGCAAGGGAGCACGGCGTGCCGGTCGTCGAGAATCCGCCTTTGGCGCGTGCGCTGCACGCCACCGTCGACATCGACCAGATCATCGATCCGCAGCACTACAAGGCCGTGGCGCAGGTCATCAGCTTCGTCATGCGGCAGAAACGCAAGCGGTCATGGCGTGCATAATTGGAAAAGCGCGCGCTGCGGGCGTCACCGGTATTGCGCGATGTGCTAGAGAATCATGGCAATAAGAATCGTTGGCGCCTGCATGGGCGGCGGGTACGAAGAAGTCGCGCCCGGAATGAAGAGGCTGGAAGGCCATGACCGATATTGCGCAGCTTGGCGGCAATGGTGACATGACAGGCGAGGGGAGCGGGTCCGCAAAAGGTGAGCGCAGCAGCATCGGCTACGTGCTGGCGCTGTCCGGCGCTCTGGTCGCTGTTGCGGTGACGCTGGCCTTCCTGGACCGTGAAACCGCGCGTCCTGTCATCCTCGGCCTGCTGGCCGCGCTGGCGGTCGCTGGCGTATTCCTGCTGTTCGCGCTGGCCGTCGGCATGATCCGCCCGGCGCGGCAAAGCGCTGGCGGGGCGATCGGCGAAGGTTTTGCCGACAGTGTGCCCGAGGGCATTCTCGTTGCAGACAGGGATGGCCGCATCCTTCAGGCCAACACTGCTTACCGGGCGCTGACCGGCGCGAGCGAACTCGCCGACGTAAAGACCGTCGAGCGGATGTTCGCGGGCGAGAGCGAAATCTCGGAGCAGGTTTACCGCCTCAGCCAGGCCGCGGGCGAGGGGCGGCCGCATCAGGAGGATCTCAGGATCGCGCGCGCCGGCGCCGATGGCGGCGAGGATGCCGTGACGTGGTACCGTGTTCGCGTTCAACCGCTCGTCGAAGGCGGCAAGCCGAGCGCGGCGAAGCGTGTCTGGCAGGTTACGGACATCACCCGCGACCGCGAGCGGCAGGAAAACGCTTTCGTGGAGCTGCAAGGCGCGATCGACTATCTCGACCATGCGCCCGCCGGCTTCATGTCGATCAATGCCGATGGCAAGATCGTTTACATCAACGCGACGCTTGCGGCATGGCTGGGGCGCGACCTTGGCGAGTTCGACAAGGGCAACGTGGCGCTGGCCGATCTTGTATCGGGTGACGGCGCGGCCCTGATCAACCACATTCCCCCGGCGCCCGGCGAGGTTCGCACGGAGACCGTCGATCTCGACATGCTCAGGCGTAACGGCAAGTCGCTGCCCGTGCGCCTTGTCCACAAGATCGCCTACCAGCCGGACGGCACGGCGGTTCCCTCGCGCACGCTGGTGCTGAACCGCTCCGCCGATGTCGACGATGCCGACCCGCTGCGCGCGGTCGAGGTGCGGTTTGCCCGCTTTTTCAATTCCTCGCCCTTTGCCATTGCGACCATCGATGCGGAAGGGCGCACGCAGCGCACCAACGCGCCTTTCGCGCAGACATTCGGCGCACTGCTGGCGGGCGCCGCGGAAGGGGCCGGACCGCGCGGTGCGCCCATTTACGATACCGTTGCCGAAGCCGACCGCGAGGCCCTGCGCGACATGGTTGCCAGTGCAATCTCGGGGGTTGCCGATGCCGGTCCTGTTGACGTGCAGCTTGCCGGCAGCGGCGCCAACGAGAAGCGCAAGGCGCGCTTCTTCGTCAATCCCGTTGGCGACGACGCCCAAGGCGATGGCGAGGCGGCGATTATCTATGCTCTCGACATCACCGAGCAGAAGGCGCTGGAGGAGCAATTCGCCCAGAGCCAGAAGATGCAGGCCGTCGGCCAGCTTGCCGGAGGTATCGCGCATGACTTCAACAATGTGCTGACGGCGATCATCGGCTTCTCCGACCTGCTACTGGCGAGCCACTCGACCACCGATCCGTCCTTCAACGACATCAAGTCGATCAAGCAGAACGCGCAACGTGCCGCCGGTCTCGTGCGCCAGCTGCTTGCCTTTTCGCGCCGCCAGACGCTGCGCCCGCAGGTGCTGCATCTCAACGACGTGATTTCCGAGCTTGCCGTTCTGCTTCGCCGCCTGATCGGCGCCAAGGTCAAGCTGGAACTGGGGCGCGGGCGCGACCTGTGGCCGGTGAAGGCGGACCTGACGCAGCTTGAACAGGTGATCATCAACCTCGCCGTCAACGCGCGTGACGCCATGCCCGACGGCGGCGATCTTGCTATCAACACCGGCAATGTTGCGTCCGGCGAAGTGTCCGAGTTCAACTACCAGCTCCTGCCCGAGGCGGATTACGTGCTGATCGAGGTGAGTGATACCGGCACCGGCATCGCCAAGGAGATCATGGACAAGATCTTCGATCCGTTTTTCTCGACCAAGGAAGTCGGCAAGGGGACGGGGCTGGGGCTCTCCACGGTTTACGGCATCATCAAGCAGACCGGCGGCTTCATCTTCTGCGATTCGGAAGAGGGCAAGGGCACCACGTTCCGCATCTTCCTGCCGCGGTGCGCCGCCGACGAGGCGGGCTCTTCCGGCCAGGTCGCCAAGACCGAGGTCAAGGACCTTACAGGCCATGGCGCCATCCTCATCGTGGAAGACGAGGACGCCGTGCGCGCCTTTGCCGCGCGCGCGCTTTCGGCGGCGGGCTACACCGTCATCGAGGCGGCGACCGGGCTTGAGGCGCTGGAGCGCATGGAGGAGCAAGGCGGCAAGGTCGATCTCGTGCTTTCCGACGTCGTGATGCCGGAGATGGACGGGCCGACCATGCTGCGCGAGATGCGCAAGACCAACAAGGATCTGAAGATCATCTTCGTCTCCGGCTATGCCGACGATGCCTTCAAGCGCAATCTCGACGAGAACGAGACCTTCCACTTCCTGCCCAAGCCCTTCAACCTGAAGACGCTTGCGGAGACCGTGAAGACGGTGATGTCGCAGAAGTAATCCTGTTTGAACATTCCGTTTGTTCACATCTTGTTCACCCGGAACATTTAGTGTACATAGCATTCAGGTTTCGGGTTGCGACGCTTTGCGGCGGACGATTTCCGCGAATGACGAAACGGCAGCGCAACGGGATGTGATCAGCCGATCACGAATGTGGTAGAGACAAGGACGATTCTCATGGCTCAGGCTCCGCTTCGCCTCGTGGAAGGTGGCTCGATGGACAAGACAAAGGCTCTGGAGGCCGCGCTCGGCCAGATCGAACGTCAGTTCGGCAAGGGCTCTATCATGAAGCTCGGCACCGACGGCAAGGTGGTCGAGGTCCAGTCGATCCCGACCGGCTCGCTCGGTCTTGATCTGGCGCTCGGCATCGGCGGCATTCCGCGCGGGCGCATCATCGAGGTTTACGGGCCTGAATCTTCCGGCAAGACGACGCTGGCGCTGCATTGCGTCGCCGAAGCCCAGAAGCGCGGCGGCATCTGCGCCTTCGTCGATGCCGAGCATGCGCTCGATCCGGTCTATGCGCGCAAGGTGGGCGTCAAGGTCGACGACCTGCTGATCTCGCAGCCGGACACCGGCGAGCAGTCGCTCGAGATCGCCGACACGCTGGTGCGGTCCGGCGCCATCGACATGGTGGTGATCGATTCCGTTGCGGCGCTGACGCCGCGCGCGGAAATCGAAGGCGAGATGGGCGATCAGCTTCCCGGTCTGCAGGCGCGGCTGATGAGC
>JAGRLC010000055.1 GCA_020441995.1 Rhodobiaceae bacterium | reverse complement strand
CCGAAACAGCCGTTGAGTTTGCCAGAGCCAATCCGCTGCACGTACTTCTTGCGCTGGGTTTTGGCGCCATAGGCATAGATCGGATACATCACCAGAGAGCCCTGCACGCTCATCATCGAGCGGTAGCCGCTATCGACCCGCTCGATCTCGCGCGCCACAAGACCGTAAGACACATAGGACGCGCCGGCGCAGCCGTAATCTTCCGGCAGCGTCAGGCCGAGCAGCCCCAGTTCGCCCATCTCGTTGAAGATCGAGCGGTCGCTCTTCTCTTCGCGGTAAGCCTCGATGATGCGCGGCAGCAGCTTCTCCTGCGCGTAGTCGCGCGCGGTATCGCGGATCAGCCGTTCCTCTTCGGTGAGCTGATCGTCGAGCAGGAACGGATCGTCCCAGGAAAACGGTGCGGGTTTGTCGGGGTGCGGGGCGGCCTTGGTAACGGCGCTCATTCGGGGTCCTCCCGGTTTGTATGCATTCAAGGTTATGAATAGTCCTGACACAGGGGAGGGGCAAGCGCGACAGGAAGCGCTAAAGTCCCGCATTGGGCTTGTCGGGACGCTCCGGCATGTGTTGCGTGTGCGCCACGATCCCCGGTTGAATCGGTAAATGGGCGATTAACGCCTTGCCCCCGCGTCAAGGCCAGCTTATTCGTTCCATAACCTGAAATCAGCGCGATTCTCCGGGGGCAACGCGCCATGAGAAAAATTTTTTCGGCTCTGACCATTGCTGCAACGGCGGGCACATTTGCCATGCCGGCGCTGGCCACCGATTTCATCGGCAAGAGCAACATCGACTTCTTCTACGCAGAACTCGAAGGCGGATACAGCGCCTTCGATGGCGCTTCAACAATAGGCAGCAGTATTAGCTTGCAGCCTGACGGAGGCGCCTACGGCACGGTCACGCTGGGCCATGTCTCGATCGATGACGGCATCATCTATGGCTATGTCGACCGGGCTGAACTCTGGTTCAGCTATTTCGATCATGGAGATGATTCGCTTACTGTTCCCGGATTATCGGCTAAAGTGGATCGCGACTATTGGGAAGTCGGCACGCGCTTTCAGCACTATTACGACCAGAACGCCACCAACAAGATGATGTGGGGCTTCGAGCCCTTTTACGGTGAGTTCTCGGATAATGTCGTACAGATAACGGCCGGCCCGACCACGGCCACAGTCGATGTCGACACCAGTATATACGGTGCCTTGCTGTCCTTCGAGTACGAACGGACAATCGCCCCGGCGACCATGCTGCTGTTCCGCGCGGCCGGCGGCGTATATGGCTTGAACAGTGACATGAATATTTCGGGCGCCACCACCGGCTCCGACAGCGAAAGCACTGCCGGATTCAGGGGGCAATTGGCCTTGGGCCTTAAGCATCAGGTGAATGAGCGCACCAGCGTCGGTGTAGTTGGCCGTCTGGATTACTTCTCGGATGTCGCGAGGTTTGACAGCACTTCCGGTAGTAACGTCATCACCACCGACGATCTTCTCGGTGCGTCCATCGGTGTCAACCTGAACTACATCTTCGGCGGCACGTATCAGTAAGCGCGCCACGAAATCGCACACGATAAAGGCCGGTCCTGCGACCGGCCTTTTGTTTTTCCACAAGCCATTCGGGCCTTACTTCTCCGGCTCGAACTCCAACGCGTGGCCGTTGATGCAATAGCGCAGGCCCGTCGGCTGCGGGCCGTCCGGGAAGACGTGGCCGAGATGGGCGTCGCAGGCCGCGCAGCGCACTTCCGTGCGGCGCATGAACCAGCCGCGGTCGTCATGCTCGGCGATGGCCTCGTCGCTAATCGACTTGTAATAGCTCGGCCATCCGGTGCCCGAATCGAACTTGGTTTCGGAGGCAAACAGCGGTTCGCCGCAGCATACGCAGGTATATGTGCCCGCCGCTTTCTCGTTGACGTGAGGTCCGGTTCCGGCCCGTTCCGTGCCGTGCTCGCGGGTGATGTGATACTGTTCCGGCGTCAATTGCGCCCGCCACTCCGCGTCGCTCTTGATGATCCTTGGGGTTGAAGCACTTTCTTGTGTTTTCATGATCTCACCTATCTTGAAACGCGCGCCGACTTCTGCAAGGAGATAATGGTACGTGGTATCCCAGAGAAGGGGCGGGGCGTCATCATGACGCGAATGTGAACCCCCATTGGAAGCCGCGTGTGGCTGTGAAAAAATGATGCACGATTCGCGCAGGTCAATGGCGCGGCGCAGTCTGACGGGGAAACCTTGGGGAGAGGGGGCAGCTATGAGCGGTGAGCGTTCTTCGCTCTCGAATGCCGTGCGGGCGGCTGCCCTGTTTGCCGTTCTCTTCGGCTACTGGCTTCTTCTTTCCGGCCATTACACGCTTTGGCTCAATTCGGCCGGCGTCATCACATGCGCCATAGTTGCGGGCTGGGCCTACAGGCTCGACCTGTCCGACAAGGAAGGCACGCCGGTACATCTCATTGGGCGCGCGCTGATCTACTGGCCCTGGCTGGTGGTGGAGATTATCAAGGCCGCGCTCGATGTCAGCTGGCGCATTGTCCATCCCGCGCTGCCGATTTCGCCGAACCTGCGCCGCTTCAAGGCGACCCAGAAGACGCCCGAGGGTCTGACCACCTACGCCAACTCCATCACGCTGACGCCCGGCACGATTTCCGTCGTGGTCGACTGGCGCACTCATGAGATTGTCGTCCACGGGCTTTCCAGGGACGGTCTCGATGGCGTCGCCAGCGGCGAGATGGACCAGAAGGTCACCCGTTTCGAGGGGGCGAAGTGATGTTTACCGCCGCAACGCTTGCCGTTCTGGTGTCGCTGATCCTGCTCGTCGCGCGGGCCTTGAAAGGCCCCACGGTTTTCGACCGTCTGGTCGCCGCCAACGCGATCGGCACGGCGGCCATCCTGCTGCTGGCCGTCGTCGGCTTCCTGACCGGCCGGCCTGAATTCCTGGACCTCGGCATTACCTACGGATTGCTCAACCTGATCGGAACGCTGGCCGTGCTGAAGTATTTCCGCTTCGGCGACCTGGCCCATTCCGGCGGCGAAGAGCCGGAGGATTGATCATATGGAATCCGTGATCAACATCCTCAGCTGGATACTGCTTGTTGCCGGTGGCGTGTTCATGGTCATCAGCGCCTATGGCGTGAACCGCATGCCCGATGTTTACACGCGCCTGCACGCGGCGTCCGTCGGCGACACGCTCGGCGCGGGCCTGCTGATCGCCGGCATGATGCTGCAGGCGGGCCCAACGCTGGTCACCGCCAAGCTGGTGATGATCCTGGCGATCCTGTTCTTCTCAAGCCCGGTTGCAGGCCATGCCCTTGCGCGCGCCGCTCTTGCCGCCGGCGTCCGTCCGCATGTGGACAATCCCGAAGAATCGGGCGAGGCCTGCGGGCCTGAGTTCGATGTTCACGCCATTCCGCATGAAACCGTGCGCGAGGACGTCAAGCTGATCCCGTCGATCGGTGGCCGCATGCCCGCGAGCCGCAAGGCCGCGCAGACCAATGCGGCCAAGCCAAAAGCTGCAGCCAAACCGGCGGTTGCGAAACCAAAAGCCGCCAAGCCGAAGACGTCAAAGCCTGCTCGCACTGCCGCTAAACCAGCGCGCAAACCGGCGAAGAAAGGGTAGGGCGCGATGGAATCCCTGATCAACATGGTGCTGCTGTCGCTGCTCGCCGTTGTCACGATCGGTGTCGTGCGGCTGCGCAACCTCTTTGCGGTCATCATTCTGGGCGGCATCTACTCGTTCCTGATGGCCAGTGTGCTGATCGTATTGGATGCCGTTGACGTTGCCATGACGGAGGCCTCCGTCGGCGCCGGCATTTCCACCGTGCTGATGCTCACCGTGCTGTACATGACGCGGGTCGAGGAGGCGAAGCCGGTCCACACGCCGATGCTGCCGATCTTCGTCGCCGGCGGAACCGGCGCGGTGCTCGTCTATGGCACATGGGGCCTGCCGGCCTTCGGTCTCGCCGACACGCCGATCAATACCCATGTCGGCATGGCCTACATGGACCTCTCGATCCCCGACACGGGCATTCCCAACGTCGTCACCTCGGTCTTGGCCTCCTACCGTGGCTTCGACACGTTCGGTGAAACGACGGTGGTGTTCACCGCCGGTATCGGCGTGCTGCTCCTGTTGCGCCGCGGGGTGAGCCTTGCGCGTCTGCGCCGCAAGCAGCAGGAGGAGGAGAGCAAGTCATGAAGCTCGATGTCGTCCTTCGTGTTGTCACCAAGCTGATGCTGCCATTCATGCTGGTGTTCGCGGTCTACGTGCAGTTCCATGGCGACTACGGCCCGGGCGGCGGCTTCCAGGCCGGCGTGATCGCCGCTGCCGCGCTCATCCTCTATGCCCTGATGTTCGGCCTGACGTCGGCCATGCGCGTCGTTCCCACCTGGCTGGTGGAAAAAATGATCCCGGTCGGCGTGATGATCTATGGCGGAACCGGCGTGGTCAGCATGTTCCTGCACGAGAACTTCCTCAACTATGACGCACTCGATCACCACCACACCGTACACGCCCAGGAATGGGGCGTGTTCCTTGTCGAGGTCGGTGTCTTCGTCACGGTTTCAAGCACCATGATCGCGATCTTCTACGCTTTCGGCGGACGCGGGCGATAGGAGGCGGATGATGGAAGTTCTTCAGCCCATTCTTGCCCACTTCAACCACTGGATCACCATCTTCCTGATGGTCGCCGGTCTCTACGTGGTTGTCGCGCGCGGCAACATGATCAAGAAGCTGATCGGCCTGTCGCTATTCCAGACATCGGTTTATCTGCTCTACATTTCACCCGGAAAAATCCTCGGTGGCACCGCGCCGATCATCGGCGACAACATCGAGGTTTATTCCAACCCGCTTCCGCATGTTCTCATCCTCACGGCCATCGTCGTCGGCGTTGCCACGCTTGCGCTGGGCTTGGGCCTTGTTGTGCGTATCAACGAGGTCTACGGCACCATCGAGGAGGACGAGATCTTTACCCAGGAAGATGACGACGAATGATCTCGCATCACCTTCCAGTCCTGATCGTTCTCGTCCCGCTTTTCGGCGCGCTGCTGAGCGCGCTGACCAGCCGCGGTTCGGTTTCCTGGGGCATCGCCCTGATCGCAATGGTTACGACGCTTGCGGCCACCATAGGGCTGCTCAGCGAAGTCCTGCATGACGGGGTGATCTCTTACGAGATCGGTGGCTGGGCGCCGCCCATCGGTATTGAATACCGGGTCGATCTGGCCAACGCGCTGGTCATCCTGATCGTCTCGACGATTGCCGCCGTGATCATGCCCTATGCCCGCGTCAGCGTGGCCAAGGAAATCGTCGAGGATCAGCAGGCATGGTTCTACACCATGTACCAGCTCTGCGTTGCCGGCCTCATCGGTATCGCGGTCACGGGCGACGCCTTCAACGCTTTCGTTTTCCTGGAAGTTTCCTCGCTTGCGACTTACACGATGATTGCGCTCGGACAGAGCCGCCGCTCGCTGCTTTCGGCCTATCAGTATCTGATCATGGGCACGATCGGCGCGACGTTCTACATCATTGGCGTCGGTCTCCTGCTCACCATCACGGGCACGCTGAACTTCGTCGATCTTGCCGCACGCATCGCGGTCACGCCTTATGACCGCGCGATGCTGACGGCGCTGGCCTTCATCACGGTCGGCATCGGCCTCAAGCTGGCGCTGTTCCCGCTCCACGTCTGGCTGCCGAACGCCTATGCCAAGGCACCGTCCACCGGCACGGCGTTGCTGGCATCGACGGCAACCAAGGTCGCCGTCTACCTGCTGATCCGGATGTATTTCAGCGTCTTCGGCATCGACAACATCATTGGCGATTTCCCGGTCCTGGAACTGCTTCTGGTACTCTCCATCGCGGCCATGTTCTTCGCTTCTTTCGTCGCCGTGTTCGAGCGGAACGTGAAGCGCCTGCTGGCCTACTCGTCCGTGGCCCAGGTCGGTTACATGATCCTCGGCCTGTCCATGGCGACATCGACGGCCCTGACCGGCACGCTGGTGCATCTGGCCAACCACGCACTGATGAAGGGCGCGGCGTTCCTCGCCATTGGCGCGGTCGCCTATCAGCTCGGTTCCGTCAGCCTCGAGAAGATGAAGGGCATCGGCCGTGTCATGCCGGTTACCATGGGCTGCTTCGTTGTCGCGGGGCTTAGCCTCATCGGCGTGCCCGGCACCGTAGGCTTCATCTCGAAATATTATTTGGTCGTCGCCGCCTTTGAAAAAGGCTGGTGGTGGCTGGCCTTCATGATCGTTGCAAGCTCGCTGATCGCGGTCTTCTACGTCGGGCGGGTCGTTGAAGTGGCCTGGTTCTCCGAACCCGACAAGAAGACTTCGGAACTGAAGGAAGCGCCGCTGTCGCTTCTGCTGCCCACGGTCGTGCTTGCGGCGGCCTGTGTCTTCTTCGGTGTTGACGCCTCTCTGACCGCCGGTCTTGCCGAGGCCGCAGCCAAAGCCCTGTTCGGAGGTTCGCTATGAGTGGCGGTATCTTTCCGGAGGGCAACACCGTGATGGCGCTGACGCTGATCGTGCCGCTTATAGGCGCCGTACTGATTCCGCTGTTCCGCAAGAAGCCGAACATGCGCGAGACGGTGACCTTGATCACCGCCGGCGTCCTGTTCGATCTCGTGGTCATTCTGGCCGACAAGGTGCTCAATGGCGGTGTGCCGTCGCTGCCGCCGCTCGAGGTTTTCGCGGGGCTGGAAATCCGGTTCGAGATCGAGCCGCTCGGCATGCTGTTCGCGCTGGTTGCCGCAACGCTGTGGATCGTCAATTCGATCTATTCGATCGGCTATATGCGCGGTAACAACGAACCCCGGCAGACGCCGTTCTACATCTGCTTTGCGGTTGCGATCTTCGCCACGCTTGGCATCGCCTTTGCGGCCAACCTGTTCACGCTCTTCCTGTTCTACGAGATCCTGACGCTCTCGACCTATCCGCTTGTCACCCACAAGGGCAACGACGATGCGAAGGCGGCCGGCCGCGTCTATCTTGTGCTGCTGCTGGCAACCTCGATGCTGCTGCTGCTGCCTGCGATCATCTGGACCGGGGCTCTTGCCGGAACGATGGACTTCGCGCCCGGTGGCATCCTTGCGGGCAAGGTCTCGCCGGCGATGATGGGCGTGCTGCTGTTCCTGTTCGTCTATGGTATCGGCAAGGCCGCCGTCATGCCGGTGCATTTCTGGCTGCCAGCCGCGATGGTTGCGCCGACGCCTGTTTCCGCTCTGCTGCATGCGGTCGCGGTCGTGAAGGCCGGTGTGTTCTCCGTGGTCAAGGTCGTCGTCTATATCTTCGGCGTCGATGCGCTGCGTGAGGCTGGTACCGGCGACTGGCTCGCCTATGTTGCGGGCTTCACCGTGATCGTCGCCTCGCTGGTTGCGCTCAGGCAGGACAACCTGAAGAAGCGGCTCGCTTTCTCCACCATTAGCCAGCTGTCTTATGTCGTGCTTGCAACCGCGATCCTGACGCCGATCTCGCTGGTCGGCGCGGCCATGCACATCGCCGCCCACGCGGTTTCCAAGATCACGCTGTTTTTCGCCGCGGGTTCGATCTACACGGCAGCCCACCTGACCGAGATTTCGCAGCTCAACGGTATTGGCCGGCGCATGCCCTGGACGATGACTGCCTTTGCCATCGGAGCGCTGTCGATGATCGGGTTACCGCCGACGGCGGGTTTCCTGGGCAAGTGGTTCATGCTGACGGGCGCGGTGGAAACGTCGCAATGGGTGCCTGTCGGGGTCATTGTCCTGTCGACCCTGCTTAACGCCGCCTATTTCCTGCCCATCATCTACAACGCCTTTTTCAAGGCGCCGCCCAAGGCTGACAAGCATCACCCCGCTCATGGCGAGGCGCCCTGGCCGATCGTGCTGGCGCTGACCGCGACGGCAACGGGAACGATCCTGCTGTTCTTCTTCCCCGGCGTGCCGCTGACGCTCGCCGAGATGATGATGGGCATGCGCTAGGAGCAATCGAGATGGCTGACGACAAGAAGCTCCCCGCCGACCACGACCACTGGCTCGTTCGCGAGTCGACGATACGCAATCTGTGGATTTTGCTGATTGCTGTTTTCGTGCTGTCGATTGCCGCTGAGACTGTCTGGCATCCGCACCCGCACTTCAGCCTCGACGCGATCTTCGGCTTCGGCGCCTGGTTCGGATTGCTGAGCGGTTTTGCGCTGGTCGTCGTTACGAAATCCTGGGCCATCTTCGTAAAGCGCAAGGACACCTATTATGACTGAACTTGCGATGATCCCGCCCGGTCTGGTTCTCATTGCCGCAGGCTTGCTGCTGCCGCTGTTTAACGCGCAGATCCGCGCCGCCATTATTGTCGTCGCGCCGCTGATCGCGCTGGCGCTGGTCTGGAACATGCCCGATGGGCCGGTCCTGACCATGAACTGGCTCGGCTATGAGCTGACGCCGGTGACCGGCGACAACCTGAGCCGTATGTTCGGTACGGTCTTCGCCATCATGGCGCTGATCGGCGGAATTTTCGCGCTGAACCAGGCGCGCGTCGTCGAGCTTGCCTCCGCCTTCGTTTACGCGGGTTCAGCCATCGGCGTGGTTTTCGCCGGCGACCTGATCACCGTTTTCATTTTCTGGGAACTCATGGCGATCGGTTCGACGCTGGTCATCATGAGCAATGGCGACGAAGCCTTCGGCCCCGGCATGCGCTACGCTGTCATCCACTTCTTCGGTGGCGTGGTTCTGATGGCCGGTATTGCCGGCGAGATCGCCACGACCGGTTCCATCGCCTTCCAGCCGATGCAGACGGATTCCGTCTTCCGCTGGCTGATCCTGTTCGGGTTCGTGATCAATACCGGCGCGCCGCCGCTGCACCCATGGCTGCCGGATGCCTATCCGAAGTCTTCATGGTCGGGCATGGTGTTCCTGTCCGCCTTCACCACCAAGACTGCGGTCTACACCCTGATCCGCGGGTTCCCCGGCGCCGAGGTGCTGATCTGGGTCGGGCTGTTCATGATCTTCTACGGGCTGATCTACGCCCTGAACGAGAACGATACGCGCCGGAAGCTCGCCTATTCGATTATCAACCAGGTCGGCTTCATGGTCTGCGCCGTGGGCATCGGCAACGAGATCGCGCTTAACGGCGCGGCCGCCCACGCCTTCGTGCACATCATTTATAAGGCGCTGCTGCTGATGTCGGCGGGGTCGGTGCTCTACATGACGGGCATCAGCAAGTTCACCCAGCTTGGCGGTCTGTTCCGCTCAATGCCGATGACGACGATCTGCTGCATCATCGGCGCACTATCGATCTCCGCGGCGCCGTTCACATCCGGGTTCCCGGCGAAGTCCCTGATCGCCAACGGAGCGGCGGAAGCGCATATGACGCTTGTGTGGTTCCTGCTGACGGGGGCTGTCGCCGGTGTCTATATCGTTGCGATCAAGCTGCCCTGGTTCATCTTCTTCCAGAAGGATAGCGGCCTGCGCCCGGCGGAGCCGCCGCTCAGCATGCGTCTGGCCATGTATGCGGCATCGGCATTGTGCATCGGCTTCGGTATCTTCCCGGGGGCGCTTTATTCCATGCTCCCAGTGGCGACCGACTACAATCCGTATACGGGCGGTCACCTGGTCTCGCAATTCCAGCTGTTGCTGGCAGGCACGATCGTCTTCTTCGCGTTGCTGAAGTGGCTCAAGAGAACCGAAACAATTTCGCTGGATGTCGACTGGTTCTGGCGTGGATTCGGGAAATTGCTGGCGCGTGAATTCGATGTCCGTACCGGTATTGCCTGGCAGGGACTTGCCTCCAATGTCAGCAACATGGTGCAGCGTTTCGTGAAAACGATCTACAAGCATCACGGACCGGAAGGTATGCTGGCGCGGACGTGGCCGACAGGTCTCATGGCGTTTTGGACCACTGTGTTGCTTGCCGCGACTCTGATCCTGGCTTACGTCTGATTTTAATTCACATAACTGACCTGCAAAGAACGCAAAGCCATTATGCGGCGGTTTTGCTAAATACGCTTTTTGGTTGAATTCTGTGTGTGAATTTCACGGGAAGATTCCAAAATACACCTATTGATTGTATTTATAGTATGGCTTTGTAAAGTATTTTTAACTTGAAGTAATTGTGCTCAGTCCGCAAATCAGATAAATGCAACGCAAATCTCGACTGCAATCTATGAATTCGGTTTGCGGTCACTTAAATTCATATGCGGCAATATGTGTCGCATCTTGATGTGTGGCGATTTCGCTACAAGGTTACAACCATAAGGAAAGTATTCATGGAAGACGCGGCTCAGAACGAACATCTGATTGAGCTCACAGCGGATATCGTTGCGGCTTACGTCGGCAACAACCCTTTGCAGATGGCTGAATTGCCGAGTTTGATTTCGCAGGTTCACTCTGCACTTAACGGAATTACGACTGGCGCCGCCGAAGAACCCGCCGAGCCTCTCAAGCCTGCTGTTTCCGTTCGTAAGTCTGTCACGCCTGAGTACATCATCTGCCTTGAGGACGGAAAGAAGTTCAAGTCGCTGAAGCGCCACCTGCGCACGCACTATGATCTGACGCCCGAGCAGTATCGCGAAAAGTGGGGCCTGCCCGCCGATTATCCGATGGTTGCTCCCTCCTATGCCGAAGCACGCTCCAAGCTTGCCAAGGAAATGGGTCTGGGCCAGAAGCGCCGCCGCGGCCGCAAGTAGACCAGCCGGTTTACAAGTTGAGTTTCGTGACGCCACCTGCGGTTAGTCCGCAGGTGGCGTTTCGCGTTTACGGCAACTGGATCTTTCATCGCTGCATTTTCGCGACAGCTCGCTCTTGAGTGCGGCCCGCAACAACAGATGACGGTTGGCGTCATAGTTCCAGTGGCCGGCAATCGCCTTGCCGCGCTCGTTGCGCAGGGCTTTTTTCAACCAGCGAACCACCTGCCTGTCATGTGCGCTCTCAAGACGGGCGGGGGCACGCAGCCTTGCCAGCGCGTCTGAACGTTTATACTGGCGGGCGATGATGCGGCATTGCCCCATCACCGCTGCTCTGGCTCCTTCGCGCAGTTTTATATCCAGTTGTGATTCATTTGATGGGTTCACTTGGCTCTCCTGAATCCGGAGCGCCATGGTGGATTGTCTCGCCGCGAAGGGGACAAACCTTTGGTTTAGTTGATTGCCACACTGCAATCTCAACTAGAAACGGCTGAATTCCTGAGTTTGAGCACTCTTTTTTGCTCTTAACTGTACGACTTATCCCCATACGCCACGACTTGGCCAAAGATAGAATATGGGAAATTATTCCTCTATCGAGTCAGGGAGTTGCGTATGTATCAGGATTACGGGAGCTATCCGGGGGGAATGGAGGAAAGCCGTCGCGCCAGCCCGGCGGGCGCGTTCGCGGTCACCCAGACAGAAACTTTGGCGACAAGGCAGCTTGCGCTGCGGGCTGCGTTGATTGTCGCGGAAGAAATCGGCGTGGATGTGTGCGCGCTTTACGCACCGAACCGGGGCCCGGCAGCCGTAGCCCTTGCCCGCCAAACGGCGATGTATCTTGCCCATGTGACCTGCAGCCAGAACCAGAGCGATGTCGGCGAGGCGTTCGGACGCGACCGCACGACAGTCGCGCATGCCTGCATGACCATCGAGGACCGCCGCGATGACGAGGCGTTCGACCAGCGCCTGCAGACGATGGAAGCCCGCCTGTTGCGCACGATCCGGGCGGGAGGGGCGCAATGACCGGTGTAATCAGGGACAAGACCGCGAATGCCCGTAATCTCATTGCAGGCCTCGCCGAGAATGATATCGGCATCGCGCGCAGGAATGGTGCATGGATGGTTATCCCGGCGGCGTCCGGGAATAGCGAAGGCCATGGCGCGGAAAAGGGCCTCGTCGAGGAACTGATCAGTCTGGGGTTCCTGACCGAACAGGCAGGTCGCGCTCTGCCAAGTGATCGTGGTTTGCGGTTTGCCGGACGTGACCGCCGCTCCGGCAGTCACGCGCCGGCAAAGGCCGAAGCCTGCAAACCGCCATCGAGGTCGAATGCGGCGGTCGCACCGGAAAGTCCGCTTGAATGGCTGCGCCGCCGAAAGGGAGCGGATGGACGGTCTCTGATTGGCCGTGCCGCCTTTGAGGCTGGCGAAAAGCTGCGAAGCGAATATACCCGCGCGGGCCTTATGCCGCGCATGGGGGCTGATCTTACAGGAAATGTTCCGGGAAAGGGCCGCAGGGCGGGCGCCCGGGGACCTGCCATGATGATGGATGCGGCCCTTGATGCGCGCGACCGCGTCAACAAGGCGCTGGAAGCCGTGGGGAGCGAGATGTCGGGGTTGCTCGTCGATGTCTGCTGCCACCTGAAGAGTCTGGGCGATGTGGAGCGTGAACGCGGCTGGCCCAAGCGGTCAGCGAAAGTGGTTCTCGAGATGGGGCTCGCCCGTCTCGCGCGTCACTACGGAATGGTGGAGGAAGCCAGGGGAAGGGCAAGACGCGGCACGATTGAGCATTGGGGCAGCGAAGACTACAGGCCGGGCATTGAATGAAGCTGGCCGGGTTCAGGCGACGAGCGCGTTTTCGGCCTCCGCCTGCATCCGCGCCACCATCGAGTGCAACCCGTTCGAACGCTGCTGCGACAGATGCTCGTCAAGCTGAAGCTGCCTGAGTACGGCCAAGGCGTCGGTGTCGCGTATTTCCTGTGCCGGACGTCCCGAATAAAGCGAGATGAGAATGGCGATAAGGCCGCGCACGATCAGCGCGTCACTATCGCCGACGAACTTGATGTGACGCACACCATCCTGCTCGAACACCGTCGTGTCGAGCCAGACTTGGCTGACGCAGCCGGGCACCTTGTTCTCGTCTGTATGCTTGTCGACGGGCAGGGGCTCCAGCCCTTTGCCCAGCTCGATGACATACCGGTACCGGTCTTCCCAGTCGTCCAGGAAGTTGAAATCCTCGATGATGGAATCGATCGACATGCTGCTCCGCTGCGGTTTCGCGTTTGCTATGAATAGCGCATATAGCGCTCGCGAAGCCGGATCGGAACCCCGCCATGGCGACGGAGTGTCCGATTATGGAATCTTGCCTTAGTTGCCGCCGAGCAGCGAACCGATGGTGACGGAGCCCGTGGATGCGGGAGTGGTTTGCGTGGCAACCGCGCTGGGTGCGAGACCCTGCTGGGCATAATTGGCGGTCTGCGGCGGGTAATAGGTTACCGCCGGCACCTGCTGGCCTTCACGCGGCTGAACGTGGATGCGTGTCGTAGCAACAGTGGTGCGCGAGATGTCGGCGTCCTCGCCGGTGAAGTTGCCGAGATAGCCGTAGACCAGCTTGGCGCCATAGCGGGCCTTGGACCCGAAGGTCTTGAGCGCCTGTTCGCCGGTCTGGCAGGTCTCGGGATTGCGGCCGCAAAAGCCGGACATGTCGGAAACGAAGGTCTGCGCCGCGCTGATGGCTTCACCGGTCGAGACCTGTGCGGTGCCTGTCTGGGTGTCGTCGCCGGCAGGCAGAAGCAGCACGACCAAAGAAAGCCAGAACGCGGCTCTCAGCAAGAAGAACATGGGAGCGCCCTTTCCCTGTGTTTCATTTCAGCCGGGACCCCACCCGGCCGTTCTCATTGGCGCTCACCATACGCAAAGCAGTTTTCAGGGCCGTTCAGCAATTCGGTACAATTTGATCGAATTCTTGGTTTTCTCGTCCCACGAATGGCCAACTGCGGCTGGCGCCACCGTTTTGCGCCGGACAGGGCGGTCGAATTAACCAATCGCACACCCTGATTTTCGAAAGCGGCGAGATGAATGCCGCCATCGGCGGGAAACCTCGCGAATGGGCTCGCTGTTTAGCCGTTCATTAAATCGCTCGTGAAAGCGTGGGGTCCGAGTTTCAAGAGAGGCGGCGCTGCGTATCCGTGCCGGAGTATAGAGTGACGAGTATCCCAGTTTCTTCCGCCGCTGGCGGCGCGTCCGGTTTGGACGATGTGATGCATGTGCCGGTACATGCGGATTCCGGCCATGCCCTGGAGCACCGGGTATTTGTCGCATGCTATCTCGCAACCGGGATTACCGCGCTGGCGGCTTTGCCGCTTTATCTTGCCTTCGCAAGCGAGGTGACAGGCCCCGGTGCGATCGTGACAGCCATGCTGGCCCTGCCGCTTGTGATTTCCGTTTATGCCATGCGTACCGGTGCGCTGGACCGCTCCCATACCATCTCCGTGGTTGTGGCGTCGGTTCTGCTCGTGGGGCTTTCCGCGGCTTCCGGCGGACTGTTTTCCCCTGTTGTTCCCTCGCTCGCGCTTGTTCTCGGTCTCGCCTACGCCATGGGCAGCCAGCGCACGCGTAACGCCGTCGTTGCAATCTCCGTTGGCGCGCTGATCGCGGTGGTGACGGGGCATTTCAGTGGCTTTGTCGTTCCCCATTCCATCGACGCGGCGCTTCCGCTTCCCGCCTGGCTGGTGGGCGTTCTGATCGCCTTTCCGTCGATTCTGCACGCCACGGTCTGGATTCAGGCGATGCGCGCGGCCGCATCTTTCACCGCGGAAGAGATGCGCGGAGAAATCCGCCGCAATCGCCGCATGATCGACAATGCCGCCGATCTCGTCACGTTGCACAACCGCGCCGGAAACCTCGTCCACGCATCCGAGGCCGCGCGCCGGCTGATTGGAACGGCGCCTTCGTCGCTGCTGGATGCCGGCTTGTTCAACCGGGTTCATGTCGGAGACCGCCCCGCCTATCTGCGCCTGCTCGATGCGGCCCAGTCCGGCAATGATACCGAGACTGTCGATATCCGGGTCCGCACCGGCGATCTCACCGAGGGTGTCCCGCAATACGCATGGTTCGAGATGCGCTGCAGGGCAATTCCGGGAAGCCATGATGTGGTCGTGGTTCTGCGCGAGACAGGACAGCGCAAGGCGCATGAGGAAGAACGTGACGCGGCAATTGCCGAAGCCGAGCGCGCCGCCGCGATGAAGACCCGCTTTCTGGCGAGCGTCAGCCATGAACTGCGCACCCCCCTGAACGCGATCATCGGATTCTCGGAAGTGCTGGAGCAGGAATTGTTCGGAGCCTTCGAGAAAGACAAGCACCGCGAATATGCGGGCCTGATCCATCAGAGCGGCAGGCACCTGCTCGATGTTGTGAATCACATTCTCGACATGTCGAAGATCGAAGCCGGCAAGTTCGAAATCGTCACGGAACCGTTCGACATGGGCCCCGTGCTGATGTCATGCGCCGCGATGCTGCAGGGCAGGGCGGATGATCGCGGCGTGAAGCTGGAAATCGGCATCGAGCCGCATCTGCCCGAAATTTGCGCCGACCGCCGGGCGCTCAAGCAGATCTGCATAAATCTCCTGTCCAACGCCATCAAGTTCACGCGCGAGAATACCGCTGAAGGCAAGAGCCGTGTTGTGCTCAGCGCAACGCGCCGCGGCGGCAACATCCGTATTGTGGTCAAGGACAACGGCATTGGCATTGCGCCTGAAGACCTCACTCATGTCGGCGAGCCGTTCTATCAGGCGCAGGGGAATTACGCGCGCCGCTACGAGGGCACCGGGCTTGGCCTTTCGGTCGTCAACGGTCTGGTGCGGCTGCATGGCGGGCGCATGGATATCGATAGCACGCTGGGGCAGGGCACCACGGTGACGGTGGTTCTGCCGATCAGCGGTCCGGACGAACAGGCCGCGCCGATGGCGGCCGAGGATGTCGTCAAACCGCTTCGCCCGCGCGAAGTGACCGAATCCGATACACGCGCCACCGTGGATGCCGACATGGCAATCGTGGCGCCATTTGTACGCAAGGCAGGCTGATGACTTCGATTACCGGAATGGAACGAGACACAATGATGGCCTACCGCAGCGAGGAGGACTGGGACATTGCCAGCGAAGGCGGGAGCAGCATGAAACAATCCGTTGTCGTAACTTTTTCACGGATGAACTGGCGCCGGGCGTCTCTGCTGTTTGCTTTCTGCACGTGGGGCGTGATCGGCTACAACGCGCTCTATGCGCAGCCGGGTCCGCATCCCGCGCCCTTCTTTTTCGGTGATTCAGCGCCTGCGCGGAACACGCCGGCTCCTGTGCGAACCGGCCGCGTTGCGCCGGCCGATCCCGCCGGCCCGGTTCGCATGCCCGCGGCGCAGGGCGTGCCGGGTGTGATCGACGAAACGGTTCTGGTGCGCCAGATACAGGACGCGCTCTACCAGCGCGGTTATGACATCGGCGAGATCGACGGCCTCATGGGGCCGCGTACGCGCGCTGCCATCGCCGCGTTCGAGCGCGACATGGGTTTGGCCGAGACCGGCATCCCCAGTTCCGAATTGTTGATCCGCCTCGGTCTGGATCCGCAGCCGGTCAGCCGGTCGGCTGCGCCTGCGCAATCTCCCGCCGTTGCCTCCGCGCCGCCGAAGCAGCAGAAGAGCGAGATCTCCCGTGTTCTCGAAATGGCAGGCCCGGCGAGGACCCCTGCCGCGACGCCTGCGGCGCGCACTTCTTCACGCACAGTAACCACGACAACGGTGCGTATCGACGATCTGATCGCGGGCGCGGCTCCCGGTGGCGCCGATCCTTCTCTGGTGCCGGTGCCCTCCGCGCCGGTTGGCGATCCGATGGTGGCCCAGATCCAGACGATACTGGCCAACCTCGGATATGCGCCGGGCAAGATCGACGGTTTTGTCGGCCCTGGTACGCGTGATGCCATTGCCCGCTTCCGCGCCGATCGCGGCCTTCCGCCGAGCGATGGCCTTTCGGCTGACCTCGTGGCCGAATTGTCCAGCGTCGCTGGCGTCACAATAGTCCGCTAGCGCTTGCAAAGCGTGCGCCTGCGCAGCGACATCTGGGTGGCGGCCTATATCCGCCGGGTCAATGCGTCGGGCGGTTTCGCGGTTCTTCAGCGCCGAGGCGCGGACGAGGCGGGGGCCATCTACATCACGGTCGAAGGCGATGACCGCATGCACGATCTCTATGTGCCTGCGCCGCAGTCGGTTCTTGGTGAGGATGAACTGGACAGGCGTTTCCGCCGCCATCCCAAGTCCGGAACACTGGATGCCCTGGCGCTGTCGGAGCTGATACAGCGCGAGATGCGCTTCGATGCCGATCTTTGGGTGATCGCTGTCGAGGACCGCGAGCGCCGGCATTTCCTCGATACCGGCATTGTCGAAGATGGCGATTAGCTCAGGACGCGCGTGGTGACGCCGCAATGTCGCTATGACGGCGCATCGGCGTGGCGTTGCTGTTGCGGCGGGCCGATGTATGACCAGGCCTCGTGCCATGCATGACCTGGCTGGACAGCGGCAGGCGGCGCGCCTTTTCGTCGGCGGGCCTGCCGCACATGGCCTGTAGCAGCCGCCCTGCGGTGCCCTCGCCAAGCATGCTGATGTCTTCAATAAGCTTGTCGGCAACGCGCTGCGCCTTGGGCACAACGGCACCGATCAGGTTACGCGCGGCCTCGCTATCGATCTGTAGCGCGGCAAGCGCGACGGCGAGCGGTTCGCCCGTATCATCGGCAAGTATCTTTGCGGTCTCGGATCGCGACATGCCGCTGATGCGGGCAAGACCTGCGATCAGGTCTTCAGCCCTGCCGCTGTTGGCCAGCTGGACAAGACCATTGCCGACAGCGCCGGCAAGCACGCCGAATTGCTGCGGAACCGTTGCTATGGCAGCCGGCGCCTTGCGCGACACGACGGTCATTACGGCGGCGCGCGCATCCCGGTCGCCAGTCCAGAAGAGCTTGGCAAGCGTGCGGTCGGGCAGGGCCGTTGCCATCTGCGGCGGGCCGGCATGGGTTTTCCCGGGTGCGTTATCGGCTTCCGGGGCCGGCTGTGAATTTGTCGGGCGGCGCTCGGAAAGCTCGGCATGTTCGCGTTGCATGGCTTCCCCGTGGTTGCGTTCCAGAAGCTGATTGAGGTCGGCGTTGCCGCGCGCAAGCAAGGCGTCGATCACGGTAACGGGCAGCGTCTTGCGCCGTGCGATAGACATCGCATGCGGGGCCGTGTTGGCGTTGATGATGCGGATCATGTCGCCTTCGCTCAGCACATCTGTGCGCTCAAGGATCGGTGCGGCCACTTCGATGGCGTCATCCGCCAGGGCAAAAGCGAGATTGTGCGGGATTTGTGCGCAGCCGGCCAGCATACCGGCAACGCGCATGCGCGTTTCCAGGTCGACATAAGGCAGCATCGCAAGCGCGATTGCCGGATAGTGCCTTATCTCGGGGCGTGCCTCGCCTGAACGGTTGGCGACGAACTCCCCGGTCAATCCGAGCAGGGTATCCGCGCGTGCATTGCCCGTCTTGGCGCGCTGAGGGCCTGGTGTCGTGGAGGCGGTGTTGCTTTCTGGCATCATGGCTGGCGATTCTGGCCTTGCTCATCAATACGCAAACCTACGCCCCGCTTCGTTAGCAAAGTGTTAACCCTACCGAACTCCTAATTGATACGCAGGAACAGTCGTTGGGATTGTTCCGTTTCATGGTTGCAGGAGCGGATGAGCGCGTCCGGATACAATCCATGGCTACAATTGTTGAGTTCGCGGACTATGCCGGCTCTCAACGCCGTCATAGCGGAAATGCGGAACTAGGCACAGGCGAAGTCATCATCTTCCCCGGTGTGCGTATCGACTACAGCGTCGCCACGTCAGAAGACAATCCGGGGGGGCCATCGCAATCGCCCCGGCGGGAACGGCGCCGCGACGCTTGAAACAATTTTCCGGCCGGCTGGCCGGCTTTGATCGGAGGGTTGCCTTGAACGGGCGTCTGCTGGTTTGCGCGCCGCTGTTGACGGCGCTTCTCCTGGGGAGTGCGGGCGAAGCCGGCGCGGGCCGCCTTGGCGACTTCGGGCGCCCTGAACCCTCGATCGTGACAGGTGCGATTCTGCCGTGGATCGGCAACAAGCTGGCGGCCAGGCGTGGCGAGCCGGTTTCCCAGTTCCAACTGACCGACCATGAAATGGAACTGCGCGCCCGTGCATACACCATGTTCATGCCGAGCCACCGGGTTCGCTTCTTTGCCCGCCACCGCGCCGAGCTTGTTCGCACGCGCGTCTGGCCGGATGAAAAATACGCCGTTGACCCAACCGATTATTACGTGGCCTTGCGGGCGCAGGGGTTCATTTCATCGGAAGCCCTCTACAACGCCATCGAGCAGTCCGTCCGTGCCGATCTGGGGTTGATCGAACCCTTCATGGTCGAGGTTGAACGTGTCTATGCCGATGACCGCAGGCGCATGGATGCGCTGGCGCGCGCATCTGTTCCCTCTCCGGAACTGACGGGGAATGCCGAGGCGCGCATCTACGAGAACCGCCGTGTGGTCGATTGGGCGATCATCGCCATGCAGTGGCGCGTTGAGGCTTATGCCTATGCGCTTGAAACAACCCGCATCGAAGTGCCGTCAATCCGCGCGGTTGATGTGGAAATGGCGCTGACCCGTCTTGCGGCAGCCGTCGACATCATGGTCGCAAGCGTTGACCGCATGGAAGGCGGCAGGCGCGGAACTCCGGCAGATTCCGGACCTATGGACCTTACAGCCCCCGTCTATAAACACTAGGGTCCCGATCCTGGATTCCGGCTATCACTGCGCCGGAACGGGTTTGCACTCCGTTGCCTTGAGGGCTGCGATCACGCCAGGCCGTGTGCTCGGGGTCTGGGCCAGCGCGCGGATGATGATGTAACCGCGCGTGAAGGGCACCGAAAGCTGCACGATGTCAGGCAGGTTGGCATCGGGATCCACGGTCAGCTCACGGGTTTGTCCCGGATCGCGCAGTTCGATCGACAGCTGGCCTTCGATGGCCGCCGAATGGGTCAGGCCGTAGAAATAGGCGCCATTCTCACGGTGGATCGAGAACGCCCAATAGGGGCTTTGCAGATTGGCCGAAATCCGGTGCGGGCCTTTCTCCAGATCGAACCGGCACACGCCGATGGGAAGATAGGGGTCGAGATAGGGCGGGCGCTGTTCCGCGTTCTCGGTTTCCTCGATCAGATCGACACGGCCCTCAGGCGCGTTGTTGTAGAGCACGCCGAAGGCGCTGGCCGGCGCAAGGCGCGGAATCCAGAGAATCACGGTGATATGCACCGCTGCTGCCAGAAGCAGGACGGCAACGCCAAGCAGGAAAAGCCGCATCATTGGCAATCTTCCTTCACCAGCCGTGGCAGTTCGGCTCCCTCAAAATCGTCGCCAAGGGCAACCGGCGTGTCGTAGAAGCGCAGGAAGAGGCGCATCGGGCCCTGGCCGGTGAGGGGTATCCAGTTTCCGGGCTTGGGCAGCGGCGACAGCGCGATCTCGAATGAACCATCCTGGCGGTAGATGATTTCGCTGCTTGAAAGGCCTGGCCGGTTGGACGGGTTTTCGATGGCAAGCCTGCTCTCGACATCATAGGCGACGAGCGTCCACCACTGCGCCGGCGGCGCCTTGCCGAAAATCCTGTACCCGCAATTGCGCTGGAGCGTGTTGCCCTCGTCGTCGGTGGCCGCCGCGAAGGTGATCGATTGCCCGCCGACCAGCGGCAGTTCGCCGGAGCGCGCAAACGTCGCCTCTGTATAGGGGTCCGCATCGGGAAGGCCCGCGCTTGCCCAGGCAACCCAGCTTCCCCGCTTGATCGCCTCGAAGCCGATGCCGCGCTCCACCGCGTAGAACGCCGACCAAAGGCCGATTGCGAGCGACAAAATGGAAACGCCGATGAGCTGGAGCAGGAACAGCATGGATCAGGAATTATTGTTTTCGCCCGCGTCCGCGTGCGGGTTGCCTCGTTGGGAAGCGACTGAACGTTGCCGGGCCGCGTGTGTCAATGCCGTACGGTTTTTTATTGGGTTGCGGGCTGCGGTGCTGCGTCGATTGCCGAAACCTGATCGGAACGCGTGGAGCCGCCGGTGTTGAAGCGCTGCGCGCGCGAAAGCGCCCCGGCGAGATCGTGCAGAACGTCCGCGGCCTCCTTGGAAAGCGTCGGCGCGCGCAGGCGCTGCGCGCTTGAATCGTCGTCGGCGGCGGCCACGGGAAGGTTGCTGCCCTCCGCATAACCGACACCCGGGATCGGCTTGATGGCCTCGCCTTCATGCGCAGCCACCATCACCTCCTGCCATGTCATCGCAGGCAGGGAGCCGCCCGTGACACGTCCGGTCGAGGTGAAATCATCGTTGCCCATCCACACGGCCGCGGCATAGTTGCCGGTGAAGCCGATGAACCACGCATCGCGATAGGCCTGAGTCGTGCCGGTTTTGCCGCCCGCCAGAATGCCCGGAAGGATGGCGCGGCGCGCGGTGCCGTGGTTGACCACGTTGACGAGCATCTGGTTCATCATTTCCGCCTGTTCCAGCGGGATGGCCTGTTCGCGCGCCGGTTCGTCGCGGTCGTGATCGTAAATCAGGTCGCCGCTGGAGTTGCGCATCTCGACGATCGCGTAGGGGCGCGTGCGCTTGCCGCCATTGGCGGTAGTGAGATAGCCGGCCAGCTGGTCGAGCACGGTCACCTCGGAGGGGCCGAGCGCCAGCGAGCGCGAAACGCGGATCGGCGTCTGTACGCCCATGTTCTTGGCCATGTCGGCGATATTGTCGCGGCCAAGCTGCTGGGAAAGACGTACGGGGATCGTGTTGATCGACTTGGTCAGCGCGGTGATCATCGGCATGCGGCCGCGATAGCCGCCCGAATAGTTGCGCGGGCACCATCCGCCGATGCAGATCGGGGCGTCCGAGACGACGGAGTTCGGCTTGTAGCCGTTCATCAGCGCCGTCATGTAGACGTAAAGCTTGAACGAGGAGCCCGGCTGGCGCAGGGCCCGGCTTGCCCGGTTGAACTGGCTGCTGCCGTAGTCGCGCCCGCCGACCATGGCGTGCACCGCGCCGTTGATGCCCGACAGCGCCATCGCCGCCTGCTTGACGCGGCGCGGCTTGCTGTACTGGCGCAGCGTCTTCTCAACGGCGGTGTCCATCGCCCGCTGCAGATCGGCGTCGAAGGCCGTCTTCACCGTCAGCGAGAAATCGTGCCCGCCCGCGGCAAGCCGCTGAACCTCGTCATAGGCCCAGTCGAGATAGTAGTCCGGCGCTTTCTTGGCGCTGCGGTCGACCGCCTCCGCCGGGCGGCGCCGCGCGATCAGCACCTGGCCCTCGGTCATGAAGCCGGCCTGCACCAGGTTGGTCAGCACCTCGTTGGCGCGGGCGCGGGCTGCGGGAAGGTCGATATGCGGCGCATAGCGCGTCGGCGCCTTGAACAGCCCGGCCAGCATGGACGCTTCGGCAAGGGATATGTCGCGCACCGACTTGTTGAAATAGAACTGCGATGCCGCCTCGACGCCGAACGCGCCGCCGCCGAGATAGGCGCGGTCGAGATAGAGCTTGAGGATTTCGGCCTTCGTCAGGTTGGCTTCCAGCCAGAATGACAGGAAGGCTTCCTTGATCTTGCGCTCCAGCGTGCGCTCGTTGTTGAGGAAGACGTTCTTGGCGAGCTGCTGCGTCAGCGTCGAGCCGCCTTCCACCACGCCGCCGGCGCGCATGTTGGAAACGATGGCGCGGAACGTGCCGAGGAAGTCGACGCCAAAGTGATAGTAGAAACGCCGGTCCTCGGTCGCCATCACCGCCTTGACCAGGTGATCGGGAATGTCGGACAGCGGCACGCCGTCATCGTGGCGGATGCCGCGCCGGCCGATCTCGTTGCCGTAGCGGTCGAGGAACGTCACCGAGAACTGCTGGTAGTCGCGCCATTCCTTGGTGGTCGCGTTGAAGGCGGGAATGGCAAAGGCCAGCAGCACCACGACGCCGACAACGCCCAGCGTCGCCGCGTCGCCGGCAAGCTCGACGAACAGGCGCTTGAAGCCGCGGTAGTTGAACCGTTCGAGCCTTGCGGAATAACCTGTGTAGAATCGGCGCAGGCCCTCGAACAGGCGATAGACCGCGCTGTTGACGAAAGCGTCGATTTCAATCAGGCGCAGACCGAATTTGCCGCGCCGGGAAGACTCGAAGGGATCGCGCACGTGCCCGCTCTATCCTGCTGCTCAGGTCGCGCCTGTTTTTCAGGCTCTTCAGGTAGCCGCCGGCTTGCCCCGGCGTCAGTTATTCGCGAACCAGCGTTATCTTCCCAATGACCCGCGATTGCAAGCCAGTGAAAGCGCAGCCGGTTAACTCCGCCGATCATGCCGCCAAAACGGGCGGAAACGCGGCGGAGACGCCAGAAACCTCTTCTCCTGATGTCGGGACGCCGTTCTGGCGCGTCAAGCGGCTCGACGAAATGAATTTGCAGGAGTGGGAATCGCTCTGCGATGGCTGCGGGCTGTGCTGCCTGGTGAAGCTGGAGGACGAGGATACCGGCCAAGTTTACACCACGGACGTGTCCTGCACGCTGATGGATGGCGAAACCTGCCGTTGCAAGGACTATGAGCACCGCTTCGAGCGCGTGTCGGACTGCCTGAAAATCGACCTGACCGCCGTCGCAAACCTGCACTGGCTGCCCTCAACCTGCGCCTACCGCCTGATCGGCGAGGGCCGCGACCTCTACTGGTGGCATCACCTCGTCTCGGGAAGCTTCGAGACCGTCCATCAGGCCGGCATCTCCATCCGTAACCGAACCATCAGCGAGGATGATGTCGACGAGGACGACCTGCCGGAGCGGATTACGCAGTGGGAGGAGTGATTTGCAAATGTATATACAAAGAGCTATATTGAGACTTGGCTAGATGCAGGTTTCCGGTTTCGATTGGGATGAAGGCAACTGGCCGAAGTGCGGCAAGCACGGTGTGTCGCGTGAGGAGATCGAGGCGATCTTTCATTTCGATCCGCATGTTTTCCCGGATCCGGCACATTCAATCGATGAAACCCGGCTCTTGGCCATCGGGCGCGCAGGCGATGCAGGGCGTTATATATTTGCCGCCTTCACCTTGCGTGTCAGGGAGGGCGAAACCCTGATCCGTCCAATCAGCGCCCGCTACATGCATGCCAAGGAGATCGAGCATTATGAACGGCAAGCCAAAGACTAAGCTTGAACCGCTTCCCGAGTTGAAAAGCGACGAAGCCGCGGAGCGGTTCGTTGACGACGCAGACCTGACGCAGTTCGACTTGTCAGGCGGCCAGCGCGTGCATTTCGAGTTCGAGCGCAAGGATAAGCAAATCAACCTGCGCATGCCGGAGCGGCTGGTCGATGCGGTCAAGGCCCGCGCCGCCCAGCGCGGCATTCCGTATCAGCGGTTCATAAGAGAAGCGATCGAGAAGGCGCTGGGGTGACTATTTGCGCGGTGTGTTGAGCATGCTCCGGAGGACATCACCGCCGCTCTTTTCGCTCTGGTTATTATCGGTGCTCAACTTATGAATCCACTTGCCATCCAAAAAGCGACCAAGAAGCTCGAAAAAATGAAGAAAGCTGCTGGGCTTATCGTCGATGGTGCTCCGGTGAGCGTCATTATTGATGCTTGGGAAACATTCCTCTCTGCTTCAGGTACATTCTATTCCGCTTTAGAACAGGGATCAAAAGCGTCCAAGAAAAGCAAACATTGGTTCGATCTAGAAAAACACAAACGACGAACAGACCCCTTATTGAAATACTTGCATCATGCTAGGAATGCGGAAGAGCATGGGTTGCGTGGTATTACTAAAATAACAAACAGTAACGTTTTATTGAAGCCTGGCGCTAGTGCTGAGGTTAGTAGTGACGGGAAGCAACTTTACGTGAGAGCTATTGAAGGAGAGGTTGAGTTTCCCGGCGACCGTATCGCGATTATTCGTGTTCATAATGATAAATTCAATAATCATTGTGACCCTCCCGACACTCATTTAGAAAAAAATATAGATGACAGGTCGCCAAAAGGTGTCGCGACGCTAGCGATTATTTATTTTGAGAAAATGTTAGAGGCTGCTCAAAAATTGCTTGACTGATCTCAATTCGAATGCCCCCGCTTCGATCATTTCGGGCGTGATCTCGATTTCATCTTTTCCTTACGCCGCTCTGCCATCAACAGACATTGGAATCCCGCCTTGGTACGTCAAGTATAATATTAGGAAATTATTCCT
>JAGRLC010000171.1 GCA_020441995.1 Rhodobiaceae bacterium | reverse complement strand
TCGCCCGCAACACCCAGCTTTTCCTCCAGCAGGAATCCGGCACCTGCCGCGTCATCGATCCGTGGGGCGGCTCCTACTTCGTGGAGAAGCTGACCCATGATCTTGCCGAGAAGGCCATTGCCCATATCGAGGAAGTCGAGGCGATGGGCGGCATGGCCAAGGCGATTGCCGCGGGCCTGCCGAAGCTGAAGATCGAGGAGGCCGCGGCCCGCACGCAGGCGCGCATCGATTCAGGCGAACAGCCCGTCATCGGCGTCAACAAGTACCGCGTGGCCGAAGACGCCGAAATCGAAATCCTGAAAGTCGACAATTCATCCGTGCGCACCCAACAGGTCGAGAAGCTCAAGCGCCTGCGCGCCGAACGCGATCAGGCGCAAGTCGATGCCGCGCTCGATGCGCTCGCCAAGGCCGGCGACAGCGGTCGCGGCAACCTGCTGGCGCTCGCCGTCGATGCCGCCCGCGCCAAGGCGACCGTGGGTGAAATTTCCGGCGCGCTGGAGCGCGTGTGGGGCCGCCACACCGCCGAGATCAAGGCGATCTCCGGCGTCTACCGTCGCGAGGGACAGGCCATGTCAGACCAGATCACCCGCATTCAGGAACTCGTCGAGCAATTCGTCGAGGACGAGGGCCGCCGCCCGCGCATCCTCGTCGCCAAGGTCGGTCAGGACGGCCACGACCGTGGCCAGAAAGTCATCGCCTCTGCCTTCGCCGATCTCGGCTTCGATGTCGATATCGGTCCGCTCTTCGCAACGCCTGAAGAGGCCGCGCGTCAGGCCATCGAGAACGACGTGCATATCGTCGGCGTCTCCTCGCTCGCCGCAGGACACCTGACGCTGGTGCCCGCGCTGCGCGATGCGCTCGCCGCCGAAGGCCGCCCCGACATCATGATCGTTGCCGGTGGCGTCATCCCGCCGCAGGACTACGATGCATTGAAGGCAGCAGGGGCGTCTGCGATCTTCCCGCCCGGTACCGTGATCGCGCAGGCTGCCGAAAGCCTGATCCACGAGTTGAACCAGCGCCTCGGGCATTCCAGGGAAGCGGCGGAGTAATTACGGCGCTAGCCCGCTCACCGTAGGCTTCCTGCGCAGGACCAGCAGCAGGCCGCTGGCGACGATGATCGCCGCGCCGACGGCTACCATCAGGCTCGGCACTTCGCTGAAGAAGGCGATGCCGATGATGACGCTTCCCACCAGTTCCAGATAGACGAAGGGCGACAGCAAGGACGCCTCTGCGTTGCGCATCGCCGTGATGGACAGGATGTGCGACGTCACTGAGATTACGCCCATAGCCGCAAACAGCGGAATCTGTTCAAGCGTCGGCCATGACCATGTTGCGATGGCTTGCGGCGTCAGGATCAGCGCGCCGAACAGGCACTGGAAGTTGAGCGTGGCGAGCGGGCCGCTGCCCGAGACCGCCTTGCGCGTCGCCACCATGTAGCAGGCGAATAACAGCCCGGCACCGAGCGCCAGCAGCAGGCCGGGCTCGAATCCCGACGACGGATTGACGATCAGCAGCACACCGAAGAAGCCGAGCACGAGGGCCGCGATCTTGCGGACCGTGAGCCGTTCGCCCAGAAGCGGCACCGACAGCACGGCGGCGGCAATAGGCGCGACGAAAAAGGCGCTGATGGCGGTTGCCAGCGGGATCGTGGTAATGGCGATGAAGTAAAGCGTCATTGCCGCGACAAGAAAGACCGTCCGCATCACCTGCGGCACATATCCGCCTCGCGGCAGCGCCTTCCTGCCATGCAGCGCGAAAGCGGCCGGCGCCAGCAGCAGGCTTGCCGCGAAATAGCGGGCCCAGCTTATGAACAGCGGCGAGTGCTCGGCGCTGAGATGTTTCGCAAGCCCGTCGGCGCCGGGGATCAGCAGCATGGCCGCGACCATCAGGCTGATGCCCAGCACAGGCCGGTCGGCATGTGCCGCCCGAGCCGGTACGGTATCGAAATCCTGCTTGCGTCTCAGCACAATCGCTTGCTCCCGGCGGATCGGTTCACGCCGCCAATGGAACACACGCGCTCAGGCGCAGATACCCTTTTGCCGCATGGCTCGCATGAGAGCCGGAGCGGCTTATGGTCCGCAGGCTTTTTAGGCTTTCGCCTTGTCGTCGGTCAGCTTGGAGATCTGCTTTGCGATCCACAGGGTGATCGGGATCGAGATGACCAGGCCTGCGCCTGTTGCGATCAGCATCATCTGGCCCGACTGTGCCAGCGGCCCTGCCGTCTCGCGTATCGCGAGCGCAAGGACGAGCAGGCCGGTGATGACCGGAGCGAGGAAGATATAGACGATCAGTTTGAGCATGGTGGAGTCCTCTTCGCATTCGTACGTGCGAATGTTGCCCCTTGAACCTATGCCTGCTGCTTTACCGCGATTTGCGGAATGTCAAACCTGTGCGCGGTCTGCTCGGTCTGTCGCGATTTCGGTTGACGTCATGCCACCTTCGGGAGCAACGATCATGTATCGCAGCTTCTCTTCGGAGCCTTTCATGCACGCCATACGCCTCTTCCGTATCGCCTCGGTCGTGGCCGCAAGCATTGCGCTTGCCGGATGCATCCTCTCGCAGGGCGCACTGTTCGATTCAGCCGATGCGATCACGCCGGTTGCCCAGGGTGTCTACAAGGAGATGGCGCGCGGTGAGAGCAACGCGTTCGAAGAGGTGGCCACCGTTAATGTCGCCATCGACGGCAAGACCTACAACGTCAGCAGTGAAGACGGGCGCGAGCCCGCGATTTTCACCATGCACGATGGCGGCAATGGACTGATCATCACCCAGATCGCCGAGGACGGCGAGGCGGGATATGCGCTCCTGCGCATCGAGAATGGCGAGGTCCTTCATTGGGCTGCCGCCTGCGATGTCGCAAGCGACATTGGAGTTCTGGCCGATTTTCCCGGTGTTGAGGACGGCGAGGGCAACTGCATGATCCCGGATCGCGACACGCTGATCGCGTTCATGACCGCATATGCATCGAAAGCCGAGCCGGACTACAAATACGTGCCCGTCGCGCAATAACCGGGCTTGAGCCCGAACGTCGCCTGACTCTGACGTAAACGGCAGCTCTTAAAACGGTAGTTTCGGCATTCCCGGCATCCCGGCGCCCATACCGCCCATGGCCCCCATGCCCTTCGGCATGTCCATGACCTGTACGCCGGCAGGGGCCTCGAACTGGCCCGCGTCCTGGGCCGAACGTTCGATCTGCGTCATCGTCGCGGTGAAACTTTCGCCGGAGCTGCGCACCGGAATGCCATCCGCCGTGATGCAGACTTCCGCCTTGTTGGATAGCCAGATTTCGCAGTCCTCGCCGCTGACGCTATCCGTGCGCCCGGTCGGTTCGCCTTCCAGCTTCATGCTCTCCGCCGTATCCATTCGCATCGCCATGCCAGGCATCATAGAGGACCACATCAGCGCCGAACCGCTGCCCATGTCGCGGATCATGGTCATCTCCTGGCCCTGCATCTTCATGTCGACCCGCATCTTGTTGAGCGAGGTGGAATAGGTGATGCGCGAGGGCTGCATCTGCTCCGGCCCTCCGGTCAGGTCCCATTGCGCGGTGAAGTCCGTCTGCGGCAGTGGAGCAGGTTCGGCAACCGCGTTCTGCATGGAAAAAGCGCCTGCGATTGCGATAGCAGGCAGAATGCGCGCGAAATGGACGGATTTCATTGGTTCGCTCCCTTGGCGGTCCCGAATGCGTTAACACAAAGCCACTATTTCAGATGGGGAATCTCCGACCCGCTTGCAACAGTCTCTCCGGCTGATATTGGATGCGCCCATGATTCATGCATCCCGATTCCGTTTCCCGGCCTGCGTGGCCGTTCTCACCCTCTTGCTGGCGGCTTGCGCCGGCCAGACGGTGCCGCTGGATCAGTCCGGCGCGATTTCGAGCGCGCCCGCGTCCAGTCTCTACACGCTGACTGCGGCAAGCGCGGGGCCAATCACATCCGCGACCGCTTATGGCTCCGGCACGATCAAGGGCCTGTTCCCCGGCCGCCGCACGCAGGCCGTCCAGATCGCCGATGACGAACGTACCGTCTATGCGCTGGCCGTGTTCGAGGACGGCTTGCAGACCATCGCCGTGGAGCCGAACAAGACCAACAGCGCCATCGTTGCTGTTCATGGCCTCGGGCCGGGCGTTGCGGGCCCGAACGGGGAACGCATCGGCATGACGTTCAGCGAAGTCGGGATGAATTCCTCGCGCTGCCGCGCCGGCAAGCAGCTCTGGGCCGGCATGCCGATCTGCACGGCGAATGGCGCGCAGAACGTGACGCTTGTTTTCGATCCGGGCCCCGGCAACGCCGGAAAGCCGGGGGAGCTTCCACCGCGCAACGTGATCGGCAAGTCGAAACTGACCCGCATTGTCTGGACACCGGTCAGATGAACCCGCGCCCGCCCGATCCGCAAGCGCTTGCCGAAGGCCTCATTGGCGGCAGCCGTTCGGCCCTGGCCCGTGCGATCACGCTGGTTGAATCCACAAGACCCGAACACCGCAGGCTCGCCGGCGAATTGTTGCAGGCCTGCTTGCCAAAGACGGGCCAGGCGATGCGCGTCGGCATCACGGGCGTTCCCGGTGTCGGTAAATCGACAACCATCGACCAGCTTGGCGTGAACCTCACCTCGGCAGGCCACCGGGTCGCAGTGCTGGCGGTCGATCCATCCTCCAGCCGCACCGGCGGCTCGATCCTCGGCGACAAGACGCGCATGGCGCGGCTGTCGGTCGATCCGCAAGCCTTCGTGCGCCCGTCTCCCTCCGCCGGAACGCTCGGCGGCGTCGCCGCGCGCACCCGCGAGACCATGCTGCTTTGCGAGGCCGCCGGCTTCGATGTGGTGCTGGTCGAAACCGTCGGCACCGGCCAGTCGGAAACCTCCGTTGCCGACATGGTCGATACGTTCCTGGTGCTGATGCTGCCGGGGGCCGGCGACGAGCTTCAGGGTATCAAGAAGGGCATCCTGGAACTGGCCGACATCATCGCCATCAACAAGGCCGAGGGCGAGAATCGCCAGCGCGCGCGCAATGCGGCCGCCGAATATGTCGCCGCGCTGAAGATCCTGATGCCGCGCGTGCCGCAATGGCAGCCTCCCGTACTGACGGTTTCGGGCCTCGCCGACGAGGGGCTCGACAAGCTCTGGGCAGAGGTCGTGCGCCACCGCGAGGTGACGCAGGCCGCCGGCGCCTTCGCCACGACCCGCGCCGACCAGCAGGTCAAATGGATGTGGGCGATGCTGGAGGACCGTATCCTTGGCCGCCTGACCCGCGACCCCGCGACGAAGGCGAGGATCCGCGAGCTGGAAGCGCAGGTGCGCGACGGCACCAGAGCCGCGACGCTGGCGGTGGAGGACATCGTCGCGGGACTGGACAACTAGTGCCCCGGCGCCCGCGCCTGCTGGTCACGGGCTTCGGAGCCTTTCCCGGCGCACCGGAAAATCCGACGGCAACGCTGGTCGATGAAGAACGCATGGCGAAGGTGGCGCGGCTGAAGGGCGTCGACCTGATCGCGCAGGTGCTACCCGTTGAATACGCATTGCTCGATGTCTGGCGCGATGCGCTCGACATTGTCCGACCCGATGCGATCCTGCACTTCGGGCTTGCGGCAAGCGCGCAAACCATCCGCATCGAGACCAAGGCGCACAACAATGCCGCGCCGTACCGGAGCGATGCCGCCGGCGGCCTGCCGGGGCGCATGCTCGATCCCGAAGGCCGGCCCATCCACCGCGTCAATCTGCCGGTCGATGACCTGATGCAGGCGGTGCAGGCGACCGGGCTGTTCGTGCGCCGGTCCGTCGATGCCGGCGATTACCTGTGCAACGCGATCCTCTACGCCTCGCTGCAATGGTGCGCGCAACATCCCGGCGCACAAGCCGGCTTCATCCATGTGCCGAGGCAAGACGCGGATGCGTTGCGCCCGGCCTATGAGGCCATCGTCGCGGCGATGATCTCGCGGCTCAGCCGTCGCGTTCCATCATCCGGCTGAGCAGCGGCGCCAGCGCCATGACGGCAAGGCCGATGGGGAACAGGTGGCCCGCCATGACATTGAAGGATTGCAGGTAGGTCTCGAGCGGCTGTTTCAGGATCGCCAGCGCGAAGACGCTTTCGATCGCAAGCAGGGTCGCAACCCCGATCGCGCCGAGACCGAACAGCCATCCCCGGCTTTGCCCCTGAGCGAACGTGCGCGTCATCCAGTAGCCGATCGCGAAAACCGTCGCCGTGATCAGCGGGAACTCGATCAGCTCGGCAACATGCGCGCCGAACTTCGGGACAAGCGCCATCTGGCGCACCGCGCCGAAGACGAAGCCGGCGGCGAAGCCGAACACGCCGTAGCGGATGCCGAGGCGGATCAGCCTGCCCATCGGACGATCAGAAGAAGGCCTGCAGGCCGGTCTGCGCGCGGCC
>JAGRLC010000054.1:53022-59269 GCA_020441995.1 Rhodobiaceae bacterium | reverse complement strand
GATCTCGGCGGCGTTCTCGATCTGGTCGTTGGTGCCGCCCATGACGGCGCACAGACCGGCGGCGGCCATCGAACAGGCCACGCCAACCTCGCCCTGGCAGCCGACTTCGGCAGCGGAAATCGAGGCGTTCATCTTGTAGAGCGAACCGATGGCGGCAGCCGTCAGCATGAAAGTGACGACGCCCTCGTCGCTCGCCCCACGCACAAAGCGGTGATAGTAGCGCAGCACCGCCGGAATAATGCCGGCGGCGCCATTGGTCGGCGCGGTGACGACACGGCCGCCAGCGGCGTTTTCCTCGTTGACGGCAAGCGCATAGAGGCTGACCCAGTCCAGAATCGAGAGCCCGTCGGACAGGCCGCGTTCGGGACGGTCGCGCAGTTCCTTGTACATGAGATGCGCGCGGCGGCGCACCTTCAGGCCGCCCGGCAGCGTGCCGTCGGTATGGCAGCCACGATCGACGCAGGCTTCCATGACGCCGAAGATCTCGCGGATACCGTCGCGGATTTCCTCGTCCGATCGCCAGGCGCGTTCGTTGGCAAGCATGATGTCGGCAATCGACAGGCCGGTTTCCTCGCCGATCTGCAGCAGCCGCGCGCCGGAGCGGAAGGGATACGGCAGTTCGACATTGGCCGTGTCGGGCGTGCCCGATTCCATCTCGTCCATGGTCGCAACGAAACCGCCGCCGACCGAGAAGTACGTCTGTTCGTGCAGCGTCTTGCCCCCCTCGTCGAAGGCGACGAACTTCATGCCGTTGGAGTGCTGGGTCAGCCGGTCGCGGAAATTGAAGACGAGATCGGTTTCCTCGTTGAAGGGAATGACCTTTCCGCCGCCGAGATTGAGCGTCTGCGTTTCGCGGATATCCGCCACGATCACCGGAATCGCATCGGCATCGACCTTGTCGGGCGCATGACCGGTCAGGCCGACGAGCGTGGCAATATCCGTCGCGTGACCTTTGCCGGTCAGCGCGAGCGAGCCGTAGAGGTCAACCTGCACGCGCTGCGTTAGGGCGATCAGGCCGCGGGAATCCAGATCGAGCACAAACAGCGTGGCGGCCTTCATGGGCCCCACCGTGTGTGAGCTGGAAGGCCCGACACCGATCTTGAAGAGATCGAACAGGCTCGTGACCATTTAAATCAATTGCTTTCGTTGAATTCGGCCATGGCGTCCATGAGCCATTCTGCCATGTGGCGCGCGAAGGAGGAACGCACATAAAGGCGGAATGTTTCCGGATTGTCCGAAGCCCTTTCCAGGAAAAGCTGCGTGTGGGCAATCAGCGTGCCGACGACGCGGCCAACGGGAAAGGCGCGCGGGTGCATATCATGGTAGCAGCCCTTCTCCAGAACGGCACGCGCGGACGGCCCCGAAAGCTCGATCACCGTGCGGTTGCCGGTGAGATCGATCGCAACCGCGCCGAGTTTCGCCAGACCTTTCTCGAGCTTTGCCAACAGCGCGCCCTCGACATCGTCGGGTGCGACCACGAGCCATTCGTCGGGGCCGAGCCACAGGATGCGATTGTCGCCTTTCACCGCGACCGTACAGGCTTCGCTGGGCGGCGCGAGGCCGATGGCGGCCTTCACAGCCTTGACGAAGGCAGCATCCGACGCGTCGCCGCGCAGGCCGATCTGCGTCGTGAACGGCAGTTCGGTTGCAGAGACGCTATCGGTAGCGGACGCCGCCACAAGACGGTGACTGACCGCTTCCAGCGGGCTAAAGCGCAAATCTCTTGCGCGGGTATCGAGCTCAGCCATCGCGGCGCGCTCCTTCCTTGTCATAGAAGACCGGATCGACAATCCGCATCGCGACCGTGCGGTCGTTCAGCGGCGCATAGACAACGTCGCCCGTGCGCGCCTGGCCGCCCTTGACCAGACCAAGGGCAAAAGAGCGCCCGAGCGCATCGGACCAATAGCTCGACGTAACGTGGCCGAGCATCGGCACCGGCGACTTATTACGCCCGTAGATCGGTGCGCCATCAAGACCGGGCGGCTGGAAATGCGGCACGTCTTTCAGCTTCACCGAAGCGTTCACGAGTTGCGCGCCTTCAGGTACGACATAGGCCGGGTCTTCCGGCAGCAGGCCGACAAGCTGTTTCCTGTCCGCGCGCACCGTGTCGGGCCGGGTCAACGAACGCTTGCCGACGAAGTCTTCCTTCTTCTTCGACACGATCCAGCCCATTCCGAGATCGTAGGGCGTCAGTGTGCCGTCGGTTTCCTGGCCGACGATGATGAAGCCCTTCTCGGCGCGCAGAACGTGCATGGTCTCGGTGCCGTACGGTGTGATGCCGAAGTCATGACCGGCATCCATCACCGCTTCCCACAAGGCCTTGCCGTGATGCCAGACCACGGAAATCTCGTAGGAGAGTTCGCCGGTGAATGAGATCCGGAACACACGGGCGGGAAGGCCGGCGACCTTGCCTTCACGGAACGTCATGAACTGGAAATCCTCGGGATCGAGGTTCATGTCCGTGATGCGTTCCAGCAGCATGCGCGCCTTGGGACCGGAGACCGTCACGGTCGCCCACTGCTCGGTGACCGAAGTCAGGTAGACATCGAGATCGGACCATTCGGTTTGCAGGTAGTCTTCCAGATGCTGGAAGACGGACGCCGCGCCGCCGGAGGTGGTCGTGACAAGGAACCGGTTGTCGGCGATGCGCGTAACGGTGCCGTCGTCGTAGACCATGCCGTCTTCGTGCAGCATCAGCCCGTAGCGAACCGCGCCGACCTTCAGCGTCGACATCATGTTGGTGTAGACGCGGTCGAGGAAGACACCGGCGTCCTTGCCGGTGACGTCGATCTTGCCGAGGGTGGAGGCATCCAGCGCCGTCACGGCCGTACGCGCGGCGCGGCATTCGCGCGCCACCGCCTGGCGCATGGTCTCGCCATCCTGCGGATAGTACCACGGACGCTTCCACTGGCCGACATTTTCGAATTCCGCGCCATGCGCCACATGCCAGTCGTGGATGTTGGTGACGCGAATGGGGTCGAGCATGTCACCGGCATCGCGGCCCGCAAGCGCGCCGAAAGTCACCGGCGTATAGGGCGGACGGAACGTCGTCGTGCCGGTTTCCTGGATCGTGCGGCCGGTCAGCTGCGCAAGGATCGCAAGGCCGTTGATATTGCCGAGCTTGCCCTGATCGGTGCCGAAGCCGGTCAGCGTGTAGCGCTTCATGTGCTCGACGGAATCGAAGCCTTCGCGAACGGCCAGCGCTATGTCGGCGGCGCCGGTGTCGTTCTGGTAATCGACGAAGAACTTGGACTTGGAGCGGTTCGGGGCCGTGCCCGAAGGCAGGAGCCATGCGGCTTCGACATTGCCGTTGGGGCGGTCGTCGGAAACCTGCGCCGCCTTGTCCGCCTTGCCTGCTTTCAGGCCCGCGGCTTCCGCCGCCTTGCGGCCCGCCGCGGCACCGCCATCGATGGCAGCCGCAATGCCGAACTCCGCCGCCGTGCCGCCAACGCAGGTCAGGCCCTTGCGCTCGGTTGCCGGCATGAAGGAGACAAGCTCGTCGTTGAAGCGCAGCTTGCCGCCGACATGGCAGAACAGGTGCACGGCTGCCGAATAACCGCCGGACACGATGATGCCGTCGGCATCGATGCCGCGGCTGTTGCCGGCAATAGCGGAGCCGTCCGCGGTCATGCCGGCGACGCTGACGCTCTTCACGCGCTGCTTGCCGGAAACGCCGGTCACGGTTGTATTGGCGAGCACCTCGATGCCGAGATGCGCCATTTCCGTTTTCAGATCGGCGGGAACCGTCGTTGCGGGTGTCGGCAATCGTCACATCGGCGCCGTGCGCCTTGAAGGCACGCGCCGTCTCATAGGCCCAGTCGTTGTTGGTGACGAACAACCGGCTTCTTGCATGGCAGCGCCCCGTAGCGGTTCATGTAGGTCAGCGCCGCGCCGGCCAGCATGGTGCCCGGGACGGTCGTTGTCGGCGAAGACCAGCGGACGCTCGTGCGAACCCGCCGCGAGGATCACTTCCTTCGCCCGGATGTGCCAGACGCGCATGCGCGGGTTGGCGGGCGAAGACGGCGTCAGGTCGTCGATCCGCTGTTCCAGCGCGACCATGTAGTTCTGGTCGTAGAGACCGGCGACGGTCGTGCGCTTCAGCAGCGTGACCTCTTCGTGGCCCGCAAGCTCGTTGACAGTTGAGCGCACCCAATCCGCCGAGGGCTTGCCGTCGATTTCGCGGTTGAGCGTCAGCAGCGAACCGCCGAATTCGGCCTGCTCGTCGGCGAGGATGACCCGGGCGCCCGTTGCAGCGGCAGCGCGCGCTGCCGACAGGCCGGCGGGACCGGCGCCGACCACCATCACGTCGCAATGGACGTACTTGTGGTCATAGACATCCGGATCAGGCTCAGTCGGCGCCTTGCCGAAACCGGCGGCCTTACGGATGACCGGCTCCGCCACCTTGTCCCAGAACGCCTGGCTCGGCATGAAGGTCTTGTAGTAGAAGCCGGCGGTCATGAAGGGCGAGAGCAGCCCGTTGACCGCGCTGATGTCGAACTCGACCGACGGGAAAACGTTGACGCTCGACGCCACCAGCCCGTCATAGAGCGGGATCTGGGTGGCCTTGATGTTCGGTTCGGTGCGCGCGCCGGTCGCGAGCTGGACCATGCCGTTCGGCTCGTCGGAGCCGGCCGTCATCAGGCCGCGCGGGCGGTGATACTTCATCGAACGGGCAATCAGATGCACACCGTTGGCGATCAGGGCGGACGCCAGCGTGTCGCCCTCATAGCCCGTGTAGCCCTTGCCGTTGAAGGTGAACTTCAGCGGGCGCGAACGATCGATGCGGCCGCCGCCGGGGAGACGCATGGAACCACTCATTTGCCGGCTCCCTTCTTGAGCGCCGCAGGTTTCTTTGCAGCCGGTTTCTTGGCTGCTACCGGCTTTTCACCCGGTGCGGGTGGCTTGGGCGCGCCGATCTTGTAGACGGCGTAGATCTCGTGGCTGGTGGTGTCGCGCAGCACGTTGAACCAGCGCCGGCAGCCCTGGGTGTGGATCCAGCGCTCGCGGAACGCACCCTTCTGGTTGCCGCGCATGAACAGGAAATCAGCCCATTCCTTGTCGGACAGGGCACCCGGGTTTTCCGGGCGCGCGATGTGGGCTTCGCCGCCGTAGGAGAATTCGATCTCCGGGCGCTCTCCACAGTAGGGGCAATCGATCAGAAGCATTGTCTCGTTCTCCCCTAGTGGGCCACGCCGGCTGCGCCATGCTCGTCGACGAGCGCGCCGGTGGTGAAGCGGTCAAGGGTGAAGGCGGCGTTGAGCGGATGCGGCTCGCCCTTGGCGATGGTGTAGGCGAAGGCCCAGCCGGAGCCGGGCGTCGCCTTGAAGCCGCCGGTGCCCCAGCCGCAGTTGATGAAGAAGTTCTCCACAGGTGTCTTGGACATGATGCACGATGCATCGGGTGTTGTATCGACGATACCGCCCCAGGAACGCATCATCCGCAGGCGCGAGAAGATCGGGAACAGCTCGCGCAGCGCGCCCATCTGGCCTTCGATGATGTGGAAGGAGCCGCGCTGGGCGTAGGAGTTGTAGGCATCGATGCCCGCGCCGATGACCAGTTCGCCCTTGTCGGACTGGCTGACATAGACGTGGACCGCGTTCGACATGACGACGCAGGGGTGAATCGGCTTGATCGGCTCCGACACCAGAGCCTGCAGCGGATGACTGGTCAGCGGCACGCGGAAACCGGCCATGCCGCAGATGACCGAGGTATGGCCTGCCGCAACCGAACCGACCTTCTTGGCGCCGATGAAGCCCTTGGTCGTCTCGACACCGACGATGCGGCCATTGTCGATGCGCAGGCCGGTCACTTCGCAGTTCTGGATGATATCGACGCCGCGCGCGTCGGCACCGCGGGCGAAGCCCCATGCGACCGCATCGTGGCGGGCGACGCCGGCGCGCTTCTGCAGCGTCGCCCCCATCACGGGATAACGCGCATCCGGTGAGATATCGATGATCGGGCAGAAGGCCTTGACCTCTTCGGGCTCAAGCCACTCGGCATCGACGCCGTTGAGCTTGTTGGCGAAGACGCGGCGCTTGGACTCGCGCACGTCATGCAGGTTGTGCGCGAGGTTCATCACGCCACGCTGGCTCATCATGACGTTGTAGTTCAGTTCCTGGCTCAACTGCTCGAAGAGCTGCAGCGACTTCTCATAGAGATGCGCGCTTTCATCGAACAAGTAGTTGGACCGCACGATGGTCGTGTTGCGGCCGGTGTTGCCGCCGCCGATCCAGCCCTTCTCCAGCAC
>JAGRLC010000054.1:26306-53007 GCA_020441995.1 Rhodobiaceae bacterium | reverse complement strand
TGATGCCGTGTTCCTTGGCGAGATAGAAGGCCGTCGCAAGCCCGTGCCCGCCGCCGCCGATGATGATGACATCATACTCGGGCTTCGGCTCGGGGCTGCGCCACTGCCGCGGCCAGTCCTCATGATGGCTGAACGCGTTACGCGCCAGCGAGAAAACGGAAAAGCGCTTCATATCAGTATCCCGACCGCCTTCGTCCGGTGACCACCTCACCTGGAGCAGAATAAACCAGTCTCGCCAAAGCCGAGGATTGCACGTAGTATCAAACGGACATCGTAATCGAACAAAAGCGACATGACCCCAGTACCACACCGAAAACCTAGTGTTTGCGCACCTTATCGCCACCCGAATGAGCCAACCTTTCTGGCGGCGACATGTGGCGGCGCGCCTGCGACGGGACGGGACTTGTGCAATGCCTAACCTAAAGACAGCACGGGCGAATGCCGGCGACGGGCAGCCGAAAGAGCTGTCGGTCGGCTTCCTGCTGCTCAGTAATTTCACGCTGACGCCGTTCGCCACCTTCATCGACGCGCTGCGTCTTGCCGCCGACGAGGCCGACCTGTCGCGCCCGATCCGCTGCCGCTGGTCCACCATCGCCTCTGTGCGCAGGCCCATCAAGTCAAGCTGCGGCATCGAGATCACGCCGGAAGATACGCTCGGAGACCCGTCGCGCTTCGACTATGTGGTCGTGGTCGGCGGGCTGCTGCACAAGGGCGAACCCGCGGACGAGCAGACGCTCACGTTCCTGCGGGAGGCCGCGCGCAGAAACGTCACCGTCGTCGGCCTGTGCACGGCAACCCTGACGCTGATCCGCTCCGGCATCATGAGCGGCCACCGCTGCTGCGTGAGCTGGTTCCACTATCAGGATCTGGTGCGGGAGTTTCCCGAGATCACGCCGATCGCCGATCAGGTTTTCGTGGTCGACCGCAGGCGCATTACCTGCGCGGGCGGCGCCGGCGCGCTTGATGTCGCCGCATGGATCATCGAGAAGCAGTTCGGCCGCGCCATGGCGCAGAAGTGCCTGCATATCCTGCTGGTCGATCAGGCCCGTCCGCCCAATGCCGCCCAGCCGCATCCGCCGGGTTCGGAGCATGTGCGCGATCCGCGCGTGCGCCGCGCCATCCTGATGATGGAACAGACCATGGCCGCGCCGGTCTCGATGCGTGAACTGGCCGACCGGCTCAACATCACCCCGCGCCACCTGGAGCGCCTGTTCCAGACGGAAGTCGGCCTTTCGCCGCAGGAATATTACCGGCTGCACCGGCTGCGTTACGGGCGATTCCTGCTGGTGACGACGGAACGGCGGATCAGCGATATCGCGCTGGAATGCGGTTTTTCCGACGCATCGCACTTCACACGCGCCTTCCGCGAGGCTTTCGAGATGACGCCAAGCGCCGCGCGCGGCTCAGCCGAACGCGCGGCGTCCTATGATGTGGATGCGCGGCTTTCGCAAGCCGTACAGCAGGGCTACTGAGGCGCTCAGGCCTGCTTCGCGAACCGGCCGATGCCTGCGGTCATGGCGGCTGCCAGCGCAACCTTCGTCAGATCGCCGAGGATGAAGGGATAAAGGCCCCACTCCAGGATCGGCTTGTCCCAGCCGAACAGGATGCCGAGCCAGACAATCCCGAGCGCGAACATGACCGCGTCGCCCGCCAGCATGACGGCGCCAACGGCGAAGACATTGCGGGTTCCAAAACGCTCGACAAACCAGCCGGTCATCATGGCCATGATCAAGAAACCGAGCAGGTAACCGCCCGTCGGGCCCATCATGTAGGCGATGCCAATGCCCTTTTCCGGCGTTCCGGTGAAGACCGGCATGCCCATGGCGCCCTGCGCCAGATACAGCGCAACGGTCGCGCCGGCGAGGCGCCAGCCGTAAGAAGCGCCGATCAGCAGCACCACGAGACCCTGCATCGTCATATCGACGGGGTAAAACGGCACCTTGATCTTGGCCGACAGCCACAGCGCGGCAACGCCAACAATGGCGAGCAGAACATTCTGCGTGATGGCGGCCGTTCCCTCGCGGTTTCCAAGAAGCCTGGTGGCAAGGGTCGGTGCGGTGCTGGTCGACATGGCGGACACTCCGTCTTTCACGATGATTCAGGCGCGAACCGCCTTTAATGAATTTGTTATCGCCTAAGCCGGGACGCGGCAAGCACCCATTCGTTCAAACGTGCGTGGACGAAGCATGGCCGCCAAGCGCCGCCGGGCTTGCATTGCTGCCGGTTCGCCATGCAGTGTGCCCGGCAACCGGATCAGGAAAACAAACGTGACAAAGCCCGACACCAGTGACGCAGCGGCGCGGAATCCAAGTCCGCGCTTCGATACCGGATTTTCCCCGCAATACGGCGTGACGGAAAGCGTTGCGCCGGACGTGTCGCGGATCGTGTGCGAAAACCCCTCGCCTTTCACGTTCAAGGGCACCGGAACCTTCATCGTCGATGGCGGCGCGGGCAGCCGCGAGGCGGTTGTCATCGATCCCGGCCCGCAGGACGACGCACATCTTGCGGCGCTCGTGACGGCGCTGGAGGGCTACAACGTCACGGCAATCGCCATCACGCATACCCACCGCGACCATTCCCCTCTGGCCGAAGCCCTGAAAGAAGCAACCGGCGCCAGAATTGTCGGTTGTGCCCCGTGGGCACCGCGCGACAGCGCCGGCGGAGCCGCGCAAAAGGGTCTGGATGCCTCCAACGACAAGGACTATGCGCCGGACGAGGTCATGCGGGACGGCGATACGCTGACCATCGGCCAGCACACTCTGACGGCAGTATCGACACCGGGCCACACGGCCAACCATCTCGCCTTCTCGCTCGATGGCGCGGTTCTGTTTTCCGGCGATCACGTCATGGGCTGGTCGACAACAGTCATCGCGCCGCCGGACGGGCATATGCGGTCCTACATGGAGTCGCTTGAAAAGATCGGCGCCCGTGATGAAAGCCTCTATCTGCCGGCCCATGGCGGAGCCGTGCGCCAGCCGCAAAGGTTCGTTCGCGGGCTGATCACGCACCGCAAGCAGCGCGAAACGCAGATCCTGAAAAGACTGGAATCCGGGGACAGCCGGATTTCGGACATGATCCCCAAGCTTTACCCCGAGTTGGACGAAAAGCTGCATGGCGCAGCCGCCCTGTCGGTGAGCGCGCATATCGACGACCTGATCGAACGCGGGATCGTGTCGGCAACCGAGGCAGACGGCGGTTTCCGGCTGATTTGAAGCTTATTGCGTGTCCGTCCCGCCGACGCCGGGCACGCTCAGGCGCGAGGCAAGATCGGTCAGGAACTTGTCGATAATCTTGGCATTTGCGCCGAGATCATGCCGCCCGAACCGCGAACGCGCGCGCATGTCGACGGTCGTTCTGTCGCCGTCATAGGCAATGCGAACCACGACATCATTGGCAAACCCGAACAGCAGCGAATGGGTGACGGCTTCGACGCGGCCGGAAATGCCGTCATGGGGGCTGCGCGCATCGAGCACCTGCCAGCCCATCTCATCGACGATGTCGAGAACGATTTCATACACTTCAGGCGGGGCAAGGGCCGCGCGCAACGGCACAATCTCGGGATAGGCGATACGCTGCACGGCAATCAGCGCGTCATCGTAGTGCACCGGATTGGACAGCGGCGGGCGCTGCGCCTGGGCAGCCGGCATTTCGGGCGGATTAAGCGGATCGGTGGTCACGTCCGTGATCATCGGCTTGTCAAAATAGATCACGGTCACATAGACGGGGATAACCAGAATGCATGCGGCATAGACCACCCCAATACCGGCGTCTCCCAGCCCTTTCCAGCCGAAGCGCCAAACCGTCACCAGCGTTGCGAAAGCCATCAGGACGGCCGCCGAAGCGATCACGCATCCAGCTGCAATCGAGCCGAGCAGGGTCGGCGTGTCGAGCTGCCCGAACCGGTGCAGCAGGCCGGCGATAACGACCACGGGAATCGACAGCGCACCGAGCCTGCGGGCCCAGATTCCCTTGGCCGAAACCCGTCCCGCATCGTGCTCAATCGCGCGCCGGTCGAGGATTTCGATAATGGTGTCGTCGCTCATTCGCCAGTCAACCGTGTTTTGCCGGCAGCCAGCTTAATGCAGCGCCGAATCTCATGCATTCGGGAACTTATAATCCCTGAATTGTTCCCGAAGCGTTGTCTTCTGGATTTTCCCGGTCGCGGTGTGCGGGATTTCGTCGACGAAAGCAACATCATCCGGCATCCACCAGCTTGCGATTTTACCTTTCATGAATCCGAGGATGTCGCCGGCCTCGACCTCATGGGTTTCTTTCCTGACGATCACGAGCAGCGGGCGTTCGCCCCACTTGGGATGCGCAATGCCGATCACGGCGGCTTCGGCGACATCGGGATGGCCGACGGCCAGGTTTTCCAGATCGATGGAGGAAATCCACTCGCCGCCCGACTTGATCACATCCTTGGAACGGTCGGTGATGCGCATATAGCCTTCCGCATCCATGGTCGCGACATCGCTGGTATCGAAATAGCCTTCCTCATCGAGGATTTCGCCGCCCTCGCCCTTGAAATAAGACGAGGTGACGGCCGGCCCGCGCACTTTCAGCCGCCCGAAGGTTTTGTCATCCCACGGCAGGGCTCTGCCCTCATCATCAGTAATTTTCATCTCGACCGTGAAGGGCGGATGACCCTGCTTCTCCTGAATGTCGAGACGGGCATCCCCGGTCAGGCCGGCATAGGCGGGCTTGAGCGAGCAAAGGGTGCCGAGCGGGCTCATCTCGGTCGCCCCAGGCATGGATGACCTCGACGCCATAAATGTCCTGGAATTTCTGCGTCATGGCACGCGGACAGGCCGAACCGCCGATGATCACCTTCTTCAAGGTGCTGAGCTTGCCGCCGGTTTCTTCCAGATGCTGAAGCAGCATCAGCCAGATCGTCGGCACCGCCGCCGTGCAGGTCACCCCTTCGGTTTCAAGCAATTCGTGGATTGCGGGGCCGTCCATGCGCGCACCCGGCATGACGCATTTGGAGCCGGCCATCGGCATGCTGAAAGCCAGTGACCAGCCATTGGCATGGAACATCGGCACAACAGGCATGACGACATCGTTGGAGGAGATGCCGAGCATATCGACCTGCAAGGCCGCGATTGAGTGCAGCACGTTGGAGCGATGGGAATAAAGCACGCCCTTGGGGTTCCCCGTCGTACCGGAGGTGTAGCACATGCCCGCGGCAGCGTTCTCGTCGATCTCCTTCCAGGCATAGTCACCGTCGAAAGCCGCGATCCAGTCCTCATAGGCAACCGCATTCTTCAGGCTGGTTTGCGGCATGTGCGCTGCATCGGTCAGCACGATGTAGCGCTCGATGGACGGCAGCTTGTCTTGAAGCTTTTCGAGCAGCGGCAGGAAGGTCAGATCGGTGAAAAGGATGCGATCCCCGGCGTGGCCGGCGATATAGGCGATCTGTTCCGGGAACAGGCGCGGATTGATGGTGTGATAGATCGCGCCGCAACCGAGAATACCGTACCAGACCTCCAGGTGCCGCCATGTATTCCAGGCAAGCGTCGCGACCCGGTCGCCTACCTTTATGCCTTCGGCCTCAAGCGCCTGGGCGGTTTTCAGTGCATTGGTGCGAACGGCCGAATAGGTCGTGCGATGGATTTCTCCCTCCACCGACCTGGAAACCACTTCGCGGTTGCCGTGAAAGATCGCGGCGTGATCGATGACCCTGTGACAGCGCAGCGGCCAGTCCTGCATAAGGCCCAGCATGGCATCCTCCTCATTCCCTCTCGCGGGCTGTTTTTTCAGCCTCTTCCCGAGCGCAGTTTCGCTGTGCCAGCACACAATGCAAGGCCTGCAATGACGCCATGCGCGAATCCGCTTTCACTTTGCGTCGCACAAGCATAGGAATGGCTGAATTCCAGCCTTTATCCGGGAGACCGTCATGTCACCGCTTTCAAATCTCGCCGTCCGGGACATCGAAACCGTTCTGCATCCCTACACGAACCTTGCCACGCACCGCGAGACAGGGCCGCTGACGCTCGAGCGAGCCGAGGGCGTGCGCATCTACGACGCCAACGGCAAGGGCTATATCGAGGGCATGGCTGGGCTCTGGTGCACGTCGCTGGGTTACGGCAACGAGGAACTGATCGAGGCGGCAGCGCAGCAGATGCGCAAGCTGTCCTACAGCCACATCTTCGGTGGCAAGAGCCACGATCCCGGCATCGCGCTGGCCGAGAAGCTGAAGGAAATCTCCCCGGTTCCGGTCTCCAAGGTGTTTTTCGTCGGTTCGGGTTCCGAGGCCAACGACACCCAGGTGAAATTCGTCTGGTACATGAACAATGCGCTCGGCCGCCCGCAGAAGAAGAAGGTCATTTCGCGCCTGCGCGGCTATCACGGCGTGACGATTGCGTCGGCCAGCCTGACCGGCCTGCCGGCGAACCATATCGACTTCGACCTGCCAATCGCCAACATCATGCACACCGCTTGCCCGCATTATTACCGCGAAAGCGTGGCGGGTGAGAGCGAGGAGGATTTCGCGACCCGCATGGCGAGCGAGCTGGAAGAAATGATCCAGCGCGAGGGGCCGGACACGGTCGCGGCCTTCATCGCCGAACCGGTGATGGGCGCGGGCGGCGTCATCGTCCCGCCGGCCACCTATTTCGACAAGATTCAGGCCGTCCTCGATAAGTACGACGTCATGATGATCGCCGACGAGGTGATCTGCGGTTTCGGGCGCACGGGCGAAATGTTCGGCACCCAAACATTCGGCATGAAGCCCGACACGATCTCCGTCGCCAAGGCGCTTTCATCGGCCTACCAGCCGATCGGCGCGGTCATGATCAGCGAGGAGATGTATGAGGCGATGGTCGAGGAAAGCCGCAAGATCGGCGTTTTCGGCCATGGCTACACCTATTCGGCGCATCCTGTCGCCGCGGCCGTCGCGATCAAGACGCTGGAGATTTACGAGCGCGACAATATCGTTGGCATCGTCCAGGCGCGCGCGCCTCAATTCATGACCCGGCTGAACAAGCTCGCCGATCATCCGCTGGTCGGCCAGGCACGCGGCGTCGGCATGATCGGCGCCATCGAGATCGTCGCCGACAAGGAGACCAAGGCGCAGTTCGATCCCAAGAAGGGCGTGGCGGCAAAGGTCGCCAAGTTCTGCGAGGATGACGGCCTGATCCTGCGCAACCTGTTCGGCGATGCGGTTGCCATCTGCCCGCCGCTGATCATCAGCGAAGCCGACACCGACGAGCTGTTCGACATTCTCGAACGCGCGCTCGACAAGGCGGAAGCCTGGGTCGGTGCGGAAGGCCTGCGCAACGCTTAAAGATCCGGCCTTTGAATTTCCGGCGGGGAACCGGGCCTGACGGGCCCTCCCCGCCATTTTTTGCGATTCTTTGCGACCGCTGCTTGTACCAGCCGCGGCAGCCCCCATCTGTGTCGACGCACAGGGGGCGTACCGCATAAACCGGAAACAATCGGCAGCGCGGAGGCCTCATCTGTCACAAAAACGCAACAATGCTCATAAGAATCTCATGATTAACGAATTCTTATGTCCGTTGCTTGTGCAATTGATCAAGGAATGTGCAGAGTTGCTTTAGCTGGTAATTGCCCCGGTTTTGCCGAAATCCAGGAGCATCTGCCCGCTTCCTAGGCCGACCCACAGGACGCCGACGCAAAAAACGTCCCCGCCCGGTGTGCCGACCAAAATGGTCCAAGGCGAAGCCCGCACCTGAACAGTCAGTGCCTCGCCGGTCAGGAGACAAAAGAAATGGCGAAGTACGAGAATTCGGCCTCTAACAATCGCAACGATACGCTTGAGTCCAAGTTTCACAATGTCGGCATCGGCGCAGTGACTGCCGCGGCGCAGTACTGTGTGACGCTGAAGGCCAAGCCTGCGGTGCGCAAGCAGACCAACCCGCAGATGTCGGCCTCGATCAGCGAAACCGACTGAGTTAGCAGACCGGAGCGTACCGGCTTCAGGCTGGCATTCCGCGCAAGAGTGATATCGCAATCGCGGTCATGATGACGGCGATCAGTATGTCGAGTATGCGCCAGGCGACCGGCCTTGCGAATAGCGGCGCCAATAGGCGCGCGCCAAAGCCCAGCGCGGCAAACCATACGAGCGACCCGAGAGACCCGCCCGCCCAAAAAGCGAGGCGGGTTTCGTTTTCGTAAGCTGCCGACAGACTTCCGAACAACACGATCGTGTCGAGATAGACGTGCGGGTTTGCCCATGTGAACAGCATGGCGGCCGTCAGCACGGCGGACAGCGATCCCTGCTTGTGATCGTCCGCGCGCAGGCTTTCCGGCGCTGTGGCCCGCTTCAGCGCCAGCCCCGCATAGACCAGCAGAAACGCCGCCCCGCCCCAGGTCGCGATGCGGATCAGCAACGGCGACTGACTGATCAGCGTACCCATGCCCAGAACGCCGGCCGCGATCAGGATCGCATCCGACAGGGCGCACAGGAGCACCACGGGCAGAACATGCTCGCGCATCAGCCCCTGGCGCAGCACAAATGCATTCTGCGCGCCGATGGCGACGATCAGTCCGAGCCCGACCAGAAAGCCGGAAAAGAAGGCGATGAAAATCTCAGGGCCCATCAGCGGAAATCCACCGCTCGTATAGACGCCTTGCGCCCGTCCGCCATGGGAACCGTGATGGTTTTGCCGGATTTCGATAAATCGCCAGCGGCTTTCGCGCGCAAGACGGCGCGCGAGATCACCTGCGCTTTCCAGGAGCGCACGGATATTGCCAGCAATGAGGTGTGCGGCTGATCGGGCAGGATCAACTCGGTATTTCCGTCGCCATCGACGTCGAGAAGCGCCGATAGCCTCAGCGCACGCGAACCAATCGCATGGTTGGAAACGCCGGACATCTCGAGGCGTTTGACCAGCTTGCCGCCCGAATAGCTCCAGACCTCCAGCACGCCTGCGATATGCGGCGTGCGCACGAAAGAGATCTCGCGCGATCCATCGCCATCGAAATCGTGAATGGCTGCGATGTTGAGCCAGCGGTGCGCTCGACCGATTTCCGGTGTCACCGCCAGTAGCGAGAGCTTGCCGGACCTCAAGCCATAGACCGCAACGGCGGCGCCGCGTGTCAGGCTGGACCGGATGGCAATGACCTCGCTGGTTCCGTCGCCGTCGAGATCGGCGATACGCGGAGTCAGATCCTCGAAGACATGGGTTGCGGGGAGTTCGAACGCGAACGTCTGACCATCCCGGGTTTTTACCGCCAGTCCCCCGGCCTCGACATGATCGCCGAGGATGCCGTGATCGTAGCGGTTGGTCGGGGCGACGTACCACGCCCCGGTAATGTTACCGGAACGCGACTGTGCAACCCCGCCGTCCGGCAGCGGTGCCATGTCGAGCGCAACCGCACCCGGCGCAGCCAATGCCAGCAGGCCCGCAAAGATCAGACGTGCTGGCCGCCGTTGATGTGGATTTCCGCGCCGGTGACGTAGGACGAGGTTTCTGTGCATAGGGCGTAGATGATCTTGGCGACCTCGTCGGGCTTGCCGAGCCGGCGCAGGGGAATTTTCTCGACGATCTTGTCGGTGCCGGGGCTGAGGATCGAGGTATCGATCTCGCCCGGCGCAATGGCATTAACGCGCACGCCCAACGGGCCGAAGTCATTGGCCATTTCCCGCGTCAGCGACGCCAGAGCCGCCTTGGACGTTGCATAGGCGGAACCGGCGAAGGGATGCACCCGGCTGCCGGCAATCGAGGTGACGTTGACCACGGCGCCCTTCGCTGCCTGGAGTTCGTCGGTCAGACCGCGCGCCAGCATGACCGGGCCGAAGAAATTGACCTGAAACACCTTGAGCCAATCGGCAATCGGCATGTCCATGGTGCCGAGCCGCGCACCTTCCGGACCCTTGGGCGAGATCGCGGCATTGTTGACCAGGGCATGCAGCATGCCGCCGTCGGCCTTGAGCCGTTGCTTCATCTCCTCAATGCCTTCGCGCGTGTTCCCGATATCGGCGAGGTCGATCTGGATGTGATCTTCCGGGCCCGCATCCCACGGGCAGTTCTCCGGGAAAGCGTGGCGCGAGCATGTGATGACCCGCCAGCCGGCGCTGGAGAACCGCTTCACCGTGGCATGTCCGATGCCGCGGCTTGCACCGGTCAGGATCAGCGTGCGTCTTGGTTCGTCATTATTCGGCATGGATTTCAAACTCACGGGTAGAGCCGGGTGGCCGACCACGGGTCCAGGGGAGTGGAACGGGTATAGCGGATGCGGTCGTGCAGGCGGAACGGCTTATCGCGCCAGAATTCAATCTCCACCGGCGCAATGCGGAAACCCGACCAGTGCTCCGGCCGGGGGATTTCGCCGAGGGCGTATTTCGCGGTCCACTCGGCAACGGATTTTTCAAGCGCGAAACGGCTTTCCAGCGGGCGCGACTGGGCCGAAGCCCAGGCGCCGATGCGGCTGCCGCGCGGACGCGAGGCATAATAAGTGTCCGCTTCTTCATCGCTGACCGGAGAAACCGGCCCGCGCAGGCGCACCTGCCGGCGCAGCGACTTCCAGTGCATGACGATCGCGGCCTTCGGATTGGCGGCAAGCTCTCCGCCCTTGGCGCTTTCCAGGTTTGTGTAGAAAACGAAGCCGTCCTCGTCCCAGCCCTTGAGCAGGACCATGCGCACATTGGGCAGGCCGTCAGCAGCGACGGTCGCCAGCGCCATGGCGTTGGGATCGTTCGGTTCACTGGCCTCGGCCTCCGCAAACCATTCGCCAAAAAGGGCAAATGGATCGCCTGCCTCCTTCAGGTCACTGTCCGTTAACTGATTTGCGTCTTTAATGGTCATGTGGAGTACCCGGTGGGAGCCGTCTTGCTTAAACGAGATTGCCGCTTCTTGCCGCATTTCAAGTAGAGAATTTGCGAACGATCGGGGGAGCGTTACGCAAATGAGCGTTAGGTGGATCGCCCGGAGATGTACAGCGTCGTGATATACAGAAGGCTTGTGCCCTTGGCGAGGGCTGCCGTCATTGCTGGTCTTTGTGTCTCCGCTGCCGCCTGCTCCATGCCGATGAGCCGTTTCTCCTTAAGCGAATCGACCGGCTCGATCATTCCCTCTCTCAGCCGCTCGACCGCGGTTGAAGCACCTTACCTGGTTTCCTTTGTCGGCAATGATGCCTGGCCGTCGCTGAAAGCCGCGCTCATCACGGCTCTCATCGACCGCGAGGACGGAGAACGCGTCAACTGGAAGGGCGGTCACGTCCAGTCGGGAACCGTTACGCCGATTGCGACGGTGACATCCGGAGACGGCCGGCGCTGCCGCCGCGTCGCGATCACCGCCCAGGCCAAGGGTAACGCTGACGAAATCCTCTCGGAAGCCTGCCCGGTCGGTGCAAACGGCTGGTCGGTGACACCGCTTTAGACGTTTACTTAAGCCCGCTTCGCGGCTTGCAATTTCCGTTCGCAGACACGACATATTGTGTGCAACGCATGCGTCTTCCCATAGACGTGTGCGCATGACCGGTTACATTTTCGCGACAACACGGGAGTATCGAGGGCGTAATCATGGCCGCACGCGATCCGTATAAAGTTCTGGGCGTGTCTAAATCGGCAAGCGACGCTGAGATCAAGTCGGCGTTCCGCAAGCTGGCCAAGAAGTATCATCCCGACACCAACAAGGACGATCCGAAGGCACAAGAGCGCTTCTCCGAAGCGAACACGGCCTATGAGCTGCTTTCCGACAAGGAAAAGCGCGGCCAGTTCGACCGCGGCGAGATCGATGCCGACGGCAACCCGAAATTTGCCGGTTTCGATCCACGCGCCGCCGGCGGCATGGGCGGCGGGCGTGGCGCGCGCGGCTTCTCGTTCCGCACCGGCCAGGGCGGCGCGGAGTTCGATGCGGGCGACGTGTTCGCCGACATCCTCGGCGCGTTCGGCGCCGGACGGCGCGGCGGCGCGGGCTTCGGCGCCGATCCGATGTCGGGCATGGGCGCGGCCCCTTCAGCACCCGAATTGAAGGCTGACGCCACCATCTCGCTGGAAGACCTCGCGAGCGGCAACAAGATCCGCGTATCGCTGCCCGACGGGCGCACGCTGGATGTCAATGTGCCGGCTGGATCGCGCACCGGCACGGAACTGCGGCTCAAGGGCCAGGGCTCACCCAACCCGATGACCGGCAGGCCGGGCGACGTGCGCCTGACGATCAAGGTGGCGCCGCATCCGCGCTTCAAGGTCGATGGCGACGATCTGCGCATCGACCAGCCGGTGCCGCTGGCCGACGCCGTGCTCGGCGGCAAGGTGCGGGTGCGCACCCTGACGGGGCAGGCCGACATATCCGTGCCGAAAGGCGCAAGCGGCGGCAAGACTTTGCGGCTGAAGGGCAAAGGCCTGCCCAAACGCGGCGGAGGCGCCGGGGACCTGCTGGTGACGCTGAACATCCAGCTTCCCGACCCGGAGAATCCGGAGCTTGTCGCGCTGATGGAGAAGCTGCGCGAAAAGGCCTGACATGCCATGCATGGCGGTACAGTGTCTTGAGGCATGCACACGGCTTGTATATGAGAAGGCTAAGGCTGTGACGCGGCAAAGAAACGCGTTTCGGCGCATAACGGCATTTATCTCAGAAAGCCTGTATTCGCATGACCGAGTCTTCCAATCCCGCAGCGGGCCTGATGCGCGGCAAGCGCGGCCTGATCATGGGCGTCGCCAATAACCGTTCGATTGCCTGGGGCATCGCCAAGGCCTGCGCCGACGCAGGCGCCGAACTTGCCTTCACCTATCAGGGCGATGCGCTGAAGAAACGCGTCGAACCGCTCGCCGAGGAACTGGGCGGGATCGTTGCTGGACACTGCGACGTCACCGACGCTGCCTCGATGGATGCGGTCTTCGCGACAATCGAGAAACAGTGGGGCGAGCTCGATTTCCTCGTCCACGCCATTGCGTTTTCCGACAAGGACGAACTGACCGGGCGCTACGTCGACACCACGGAAGACAATTTCAGCAAGTCGCTGCTGATCTCCTGCTACTCGTTCACAGCCATCGCGCAGCGCGCCGAAAAGCTGATGAAGGACGGCGGCAGCCTGCTGACGCTGACCTATTACGGCGCGGAAAAGGTCATGCCGCATTACAACGTCATGGGCGTTGCCAAGGCGGCGCTTGAGGCCAGCGTGCGCTATCTCGCCGTCGATCTCGGCGGCAACGGCATCCGCGTCAATGCGATTTCAGCAGGTCCGATCAAGACGCTCGCCGCGTCCGGCATCGGCGACTTCCGCTACATTCTGAAGTGGAACGAGTATAATTCCGCGCTCAAGCGCACCGTCACCATCGAGGAAGTCGGCTCATCCGCGCTCTATCTCCTGTCCGATCTGGGCCGCGGCGTCACCGGCGAAGTGCATCATGTCGATAGCGGCTACCATGTCGTCGGCATGAAGGCTGTGGACGCCCCGGACATCTCGACCGTGTAAGGAAAAGTAATCGCAATGTCAGACATCAACCGCGCCGCTCGCCTCAAGGCCCGTCCCTCAGGCATGTTGACGCGGGAGAATTTCGACATTGCGGACGAAGCGCTTGCCGAACCGGGCGACGGGCAGTTCCGCGTCCGCATTTCGCATATCTCGCTTGATCCGGCGATGCGCGGCTGGGTCAACGACGCCAAGTCCTACGTGCCGCCTGTCGGTCTCGGCGAGGTGATGCGCGCCATCGCGGTGGGTACGGTCGAAGCCTCCAGACACCCGAAATTCAGGGATGGCGACACGGTCACCGGCCTGTTCGGCGTGCAGCGCTTCGCCATCTCCGACGGGGCCGGCGTCATCAAGGTCGATACGTCCAAGGCCCCGCCGGAACGCTGGATCGGCGGCCTCGGTATGCCGGGCATGACCGCCTATTTCGGGCTGCATGAAGTCGCGGTACCGAACCCGGGAGAGACGGTGGTCGTATCCGCCGCATCCGGCGCGGTCGGCTCCATCGTCGGACAGATTGCAAAGATCATGGGCTGCCGCGCGGTCGGCATCGCGGGCGGCCCTGAGAAATGCGCTTACGTAACCGATGAACTCGGCTTCGATGCCTGTGTCGACTACAAGGGTGGGAGCCTGCGCGACGATCTCGTTGCAGCCTGCCCGGACGGCATCGACGTGCTTTTTGAAAACGTCGGCGGGGAAATCCACGACACCTGCCTTTCGCTGATGAACTTCCGCGGCCGTGTCGCGATTTGCGGGCTGATCTCCGCCTATAATTCGAAGACACCTGTGCCGGGCCCGTTCAATTACCGCTCGATCCTGGTCAACCGGCTCAATGTGCGCGGCTTCATCGTTTTCGATTTCATCAGCCAGTATCCCCAAGCCGCCAAACATCTCGGCGAATGGCATGCTGCGGGCAAGCTGAATATCCGCGAAGACGTGCGCGACGGCGGCGTCGACGCGTTTCCCGATGTGCTGAACCTGCTCTACACCAGCGGAAACTTCGGCAAGCTGGTGCTGAAAGTTTAATGGACATCCTCGACGAAGAGCGCAGCGCGCCTCCCTTTCCGGTCCCAGCAATCCGCGTGCCGCTGATCGCGATCCGGCACGGGCAGACCGACTGGAACGCCGAAGGCCGCCTGCAGGGCCAGCGCGACATTCCCCTCAACGATACCGGGCGCGGACAGGCCAAAAACAATGGCGCAACGCTCGCCCGCCGCATTGGCAGGGGCGAAGGCTGGGCCTTCGTCTCGAGCCCCTTGAGCCGCGCCCAGGAAACCATGCGTATCGTGCGCGGCGAACTCGGCATCGACCCCAACGCCTACGGAATCGAGCCCGCGATCACCGAGGCGACCTTCGGCGACCTCGAAGGCTGGACGATGGCCGAGTTGAAGGCGAAGGACAAACCTGCGCACCGCGCGCGAAAGAACGACCGCTGGGGTTATGTTCCGCCAAACGGGGAAAGCTACATCATGCTGGCGGAACGGGTTTCGCGCTGGCTTGAAACCTTGAGCGAACCGACCGTTGCCGTATGCCATGGCGGCGTGATTCGCATTTTCCGCGCCATGGTCGAGGGAGACCACCCGAACCTGTTCGACGGGCCGCCGACGCAGGAAAAGATTTACGTGATCGAGAACGGAACGGGCCGCTGGGTCTGACGTAACCGCCAGACCCAGCGATTCCGCGGCTCAATTCGACATGTTGTGACCGGAATGATCCATCATCGGCGGCTCCTTGGCGCCGATGGGCGCGACGGGGAAATCCAGTTCGATCTCGCCGGCCTTCTCGAACACCAGCGTCACCTTGCGGGTTTCATCCTTGTTCAGCTGTTCCAACAGGCCCATGAACATGATGTGCAGGCCGCCGGGTTTCAGTTCGACCGTTTCACCAGCGGGAATTTCGATACCACCCTCGACCGGGCGCATGATCATGACGCCGTCGTTCATCGACATCTCGTGCAATTGCGGATCCCCAGAGAAATCAGCCCGCACGGCGACAAGGCGGTCGGCCTCACTGCCCTTGTTGGTGATTGTGACGTAACCGCCGGCAACTTTTGCGCCGCCGGGCGTCGCGCGCGTCCAGGGTTTGTCGATTTGCAATTCGCCGAGCATATGCCCGGCGGCGTTTGCGGAAAGGGGCATTGCGGCAAGTGAGAAAAGCATTGCGACAGCGCAGAGAAGGCCGCCAGCGCGGCAACGGGTAAACGTGTGTCCAGACATGACACGATCCTTTCGGAATTAAAGAGACAGGACGGCTGCCTGAGAGCATGTCCACCGGATATGCGCGGGCGGACTTGAGGCGTCAGGAACCGGGCAGCTTCAGGAAAGGATCGCGGCAGGCGGGCCGCGCGCGCGCGGGGTCCGGACCGCCAGCTTGCGGGGCAGCACATGAACCGGGTCGGCATATGCGACGGATGTCCCGAAAGCCGGGACACCGAGCGTATCGCTCGGGCCGCCCGGAAGGCCCGGCATCGCGATGATGCGGCAGAAATCGCAATGCTTCGAACGGTCGTGGCCACCGTTATCCCCACCCTCGCCCGAAAGGCAGAGTTCGGGAAGCGTGCCATCCGGCAAGGCATAGGCCGATAGATCGGCGGGTACTTGCGAAACGGAGCCGATCCGGAACGCATAGGCATTCAGCACCGCGGCCAGAAGGAAGGCGGCGGCGGCCAGCAGGTTCAGGTTGCGGTGGCGCATCTGCTTCATCGCGCGCGAATCTATCCGTTTTCCCTCACCGGGAAAACACGCAACTCGCCGAAGCGCACATATGCCGCATGCCGTGATTCCGCATTTGGCTTGCATACTTGCGCCCCATGCGACCGGGTTCCTATTCTGCCTCCACAGTTCTGCGGGAATGAGGATGGCAATGAGAAAAGCGGTCGTGACTTCACTGGTTCTTCTGGCATCGATCCGGCCAGGCCTCGCCGAGGATTGCGGCGAGAAGCTTTCGCGCCTGATGATCGAATGGCTGGAGCCCAGAGCGCCGGCAACAGCAATGATGACGGTCGAGACAAAGGGGCAGCCCACAACCCGCAACGAGTTCCTGCATCTGGACTGGGACAAGTACATGGTCAAGACGGTCGAGCCGGCCGGGGGACCCTGGTACCTGACGCTTGAGGGCACAACGTACCAGTCAAGCGATGGTGGTCAGAGCTGGACAAAAGCCTACTCCTTCGACCACAACGACACGCGCACCAAGAGCGACGAAAGCGTGAAGCAGCAGGCGAGCACCATTGAAAACGCCGTCTGCGGCGAGGAAGACCTCGGTGGTGTAAAGCATGAAACCATCGAAGCCGACATGACCAGCACCACGAACACGGTCGTCCATATTCACGCCAAGTACTGGATCAATCCGGACAACGGCTTCGTCACCAAGGCGACGTCGCGGATGACGATGGAAGGTTTCGAAAACTTCACGATACAGGAATGGACGGCTGCGCCTGACCTGACATTGCCTTCTCCCGAATAAGGCAAGCCACCGGAACGGTTGACGCGCGCCCTCCCCTATCCATTTGTTATGCCGCATATTCTTGTCCGAAAAGTCATTCAACTTTTCGGGAATATGCTCTAGAACCCACCGGCAATCTTTTAGCCCGTTGGAAACCCATGTCGCACAACACGTTCGGCCATCTCTTCCGCATGACGACCTTTGGCGAGAGCCACGGGCCCGCGCTCGGCTGCGTTGTTGACGGCTGCCCGCCCGGCATTGCGCTGACGGCCGAGGATATCCAGGCCGATCTTGACCGCAGGAAGCCCGGCCAGTCGAAATACACCACCCAGCGGCGCGAAGCCGACGAGGTGGAAATCCTCTCCGGCGTCTTCGAGGACGAACGCACCAACGGGCAGGTCACGACAGGCACGCCGATTGCGCTGCTGATCCGCAACACCGACCAGCGCTCGAAGGATTATTCCGAAATCCGCGACAGCTACCGCCCCGGCCATGCCGACTTCACCTATGATACGAAGTATGGCGTGCGCGACTATCGCGGCGGCGGACGCTCCTCTGCGCGCGAAACGGCGGCCCGCGTCGCCGCCGGCGCCATCGCCCGCAAGGTTGTTCCCGGCGTCACCGTGCGCGGCGCGCTGGTACAGGTCGGGCCGCACAAAATCGATCGCGACAACTGGGACTGGGGCGAGATTTCCCGCAACCCGTTCTTCTGTCCCGACGCCAAGGCAGCCGCGCTGTGGGCCGATTATCTCGACGGCATCCGCAAGGCTGGATCCTCCATCGGCGCGGTGATCGAGGTGGTCGCGGAAGGCGTGCCGGCGGGGCTGGGCGAGCCGGTCTACGGCAAGCTCGACCAGGACATTGCCTCGGCGATGATGTCGATCAACGNNGTCAAGGGCGTGGAGATCGGCGCCGGGTTCGCCTCGGCGGAACTGACGGGCGAGGAAAACGCCGACGAGATGCGCACCAGCAATGAAGGCGGACCGCATTTCCTGTCGAACCATGCCGGCGGCATTCTCGGCGGCATATCCTCAGGCCAGCCCGTGGTGGCACGTTTCGCGGTCAAGCCGACCTCCTCGATCCTGACGCCGCGACGCACGGTGACGGCGTCGGGCGAAGACACCGAGATCATAACCAAGGGCCGCCATGACCCCTGTGTCGGCATTCGCGCGGTTCCTGTCGGCGAGGCGATGCTGGCCATCGTGCTCGCAGACCACTATCTGCGTCATCGCGGCCAGACAGGCCGGGTGTAGAAGAGAGTATCCGAATGACCAGCGACCAGACGCGTGTAGCCGAAGCCATCCGCGCCTTCGAGGCGGGCGAGATCGTTGTCGTCACCGATGACGACGACCGCGAGAACGAGGGCGATCTCGTCATCGCGGCACATCTGTGCACACCGGAGAAGATGGCCTTCATCATCCGCCATACCTGCGGCATCGTCTGCACGCCGATGACGCGTGCGGATGCGCGGCGGCTGAAGCTTGACGCCATGGTGGCGGACAACGATTCCCCGCACGGTACGGCCTTCACCGTCACCATCGACTACCGCCACGGCACGACGACGGGCATTTCGGCGGAGGACCGCACGGCAACCGCGCGGGCACTCGCCAACGGCAATTGCGGCGCGGAGGATTTCGTGCGGCCTGGCCACATCTTCCCGCTGGTCGCCAAGGAGGGTGGCGTGCTGATGCGTTCCGGCCATACCGAAGCGGCTGTCGACCTGTGCAACCTCGCGGGCCTGCCGCCGGTCGGCGTGATCTGCGAGCTGGTCAATGACGATGGTTCGGTGAAGAAGGGTCAACAGGTCTTCGACTTCGCCGAAGAGCATGGTCTGAAGGTTCTGTCCGTTGCCGACCTGATCGCCTACCGCCAGCGCAACGAGCGGCTCATCGAGCGCATCCTCGAAAGCGAGGTCGACACTTTTGCCGGCCCGGCCAGGGCCATTACCTACGCGACACCGTGGGACCCTATGCAGCATCTGGCCATCGTCTTCGGCGATATCCGCGACGGGCGCGATGTGCCGGTGCGGCTGCATCTTGAATCCGTCGTCGACGACGTATTCGAAGGCAGCCACCTGCGTTCGATCGTGGATCGCATCGCAAAGGGCGGACGCGGCGTGGTGATCTATCTGCGCGAGGGATCCGTCGGCGTGTCGCGGGCCTCGGAACGCCCGCGCCCGATGGCCGGCGAGGATCACGGATCAGCCTCCGTGCGCAGCGAGCAATGGCGCGAGATCGGGCTTGGCGCGCAGATCCTCAACGATCTCGGCGTCTCGACGATCAGGCTCGTCACCTCACGCGAGCGCCATTATGTCGGCCTGTCGGGCTACGGCATAGACATCACTTCGACCGAGATCATCGAAGCCTAGACCATCCGGCCGATTAGACTCCCGATTACCCGGCATGCAAACCTGCTGAAGAACATAAGCAGGGGGAGCATGCCGACATGACCATAACGCCTGAAACCGTCGCCAAAATGGCGCAGGACTATACCGCCGCCTGGAATTCAAAATCGGCGGAGGCCGTTGCCTCGTTCTATGCCGAGGATGGCGAGATCGTCATCAATCGCGGCGACCCCTGGGATGGGCGAGCCAAGGTCGCCGAGATGGCCGCGGGGTTCTATGCCGATGTTCCCGACCTGTCGCTGACCTGTGACGATATCCGCCTGTCCGGCACCCACGCGGTGTATGTCTGGACCTTTACCGGTCATGACGCCAACACCGGCAACCCGCTTAACATCAAGGGTTGGGAAGAGTGGGACCTGAATGATGACCTCAAGGTCAAGGCATCGCGCGGCTGGTTCGATGCCGACGACTATGCCCGGCAGGTCGAGGGAACCTAGATAGGTAAAGCCGTGGTCTTCTTCACGGTGCGCAGGGTCAGCGTTGACTGAACGCGGGTGACACCGGGCAATTGCGTCAGAGTCTCGGTGTGGATGCGTTCGAGATCGTCCGCATCGCGGTAGACGACCCGCACCAGGTAATCCGACTGACCCGCCAGCAGGTGGCACTCGAGGATTTCCGGCACCTGGGCGACGGACCGCTCGAACGCATCGAGCGCCGCCCTGCCCTGCTGCTCCAGTGAAATGTGGATGAAGGCGGTTCCGGGCAGGCCGCAGGTCCGCTGGCTCAGGATCGCGGCATAGGACGCGATCAGCCCCCTCTCCTCCAGCAATCTGACGCGCCGCAGGCAAGCGGAAGCCGAAAGTCCGATCCGCTCGGCAAGCTCCGCATTGGTCAGACGCCCGTTGCGTTGCAACTCGCGCAAAATAGCACGATCGAGTGTGTCCAACTCAATTTGCGCAATTTTCATATATGCAATCCGGATTAATTTGAATTTCCTGCGAATAATGTGATCCATGCGCGCAGTTACGCAAGGAGATTTCAAATCGCCTGGAGCAAAATCCCTTCAACCGCCGTTATCCGGATAACGAACGGCAGTCTTTTGAGGGAGGGACCGCATGCATATCGGCGTGCCAAAGGAAATCAAGGTTCGCGAATATCGCGTCGGCCTGACGCCGGCTTCGGTGCGCGAGATGGTCGGCAACGGCCACAAGGTCACCGTGCAGCACAATGCCGGCCACGAGATCGGCTTCGACGATGCCGATTACGAAGCCGCCGGCGCAACCATCGCACCCGATGCGAAATCCGTGTTCGATGCCGCCGAGATGATCGTCAAGGTCAAGGAACCTCAAGCAAACGAGCGCCAGATGCTGCGCGAAGATCAGATCCTGTTCACCTACCTGCATCTGGCGCCGGACCCGGAACAGACGAAGGACCTCGTTGAATCGGGCGCGGTCTGCATCGCCTATGAAACCGTGACCGACACGCGCGGCGGGCTACCCCTGCTGGCTCCGATGAGCGAAGTTGCGGGCCGCATGTCGATCCAGGCCGGCGCGCATTGCCTGGAGATGGAAGGCGGCGGACGCGGCATGCTGCTGGGCGGTGTTCCCGGCGTTCCGGCCGCCCGTGTTGTCATCGTCGGCGGCGGTGTCGTCGGCACAAATGCCGCCAAGATGGCGATGGGGCTGGAAGCCCACGTTACGGTGATCGACCGTTCGATTGCACGGCTTGCCGAACTCGACATGCACTATGGCGTGAAGCTGAACACGGTTTATTCAACGGCAACGGCCATCGAAGAGTATGTGCTTGGCGCCGATCTCGTCATCGGTGCTGTTCTGGTGCCCGGCGCCTCGGCTCCGAAGCTCGTCACCGAAGACATGGTGCGCAAGATGAAGCGCGGCTCGGTCATCGTCGATGTCGCCATCGACCAGGGCGGCATGTGCGAGACCGCCAAGCCGACCACCCACGCCGAACCGACCTACAAGGTGCATGACGTGGTGCACTACTGCGTCGCCAACATGCCCGGCGGCGTGGCGCGCACCTCTACCTTCGCGCTCAACAACGCCACCCTGCCGTTTGCCCTGTCGATCGCCAATAACGGCTACCGCACCGCGCTGGGCCGCGACCCGCACCTGCGCGCAGGTCTCAACGTCCACAAGGGCAAGGTCACCTACAAGGCCGTCGCTGACGCGCTCGGCTACGACTACGTGCCGGCGGAAGCGGAACTGAAGCTGTAGAACGGATCACTCCGGTTTGCGGTAAACCGAGACTTTCGACAGGAAAGCCGGGGTGTGGCTGACAAGCTCCAGACCGGCTTTCGAATAAAGCTTGTCGAGGTTCTCGCGGATGTAGCCATCGTAATAGGGCTCGTGGAACCGCCCGGGGAAGCTTTCCAGAATCCGGTCGTAGCCATCGACATCGCCGATCTGCAGCGAGTCGACGAAGACAAGAACGCCGCCGGGTTTCAACACGCGGGCGAACTCACCGGCCACAATGGCGCGCACCTTCGGCGGCAACTCGTGGAACAGGAACACCGACGTCACGATATCCTGACTGTCATCGGGAAGCGGTATCTGTTCGGCGTTGCCCATTGCAAACCGCACGGGGTAGCGCTGGCCGATATGGCGGCGCGCCTCGCGCAGGTAGGCTTCCGACAGGTCGATGCCTGTCAGCCCCAAGCGCGGAAAGGCCTCACGCGACATGCGCAGAAAACGCCCCGTGCCGCAGGCGATGTCGGCCAGTTTCAGCTTGCGCTGGTCCTTGCCCTCAAGAAATTGCGCGACCGGCACAAGCGCCTGCCGGCGCATGGCGTTGGCGGTGCCGTTGAACAGCACCTCCACCTGCGTATCGTAGAGTTTCGCTGAACCGTCGCTGAGGTAGCCGTCGGTCTGGAAATGGAAGTTCTGCAGGTAGTAGCGCGGCAGGCTCGACGCCTCGCCACCCTCATTCAGCTTGCGGAAGATTTCCTGACCGTCAGCCTCCTCGCGCCGCCGGGTCGACACGGGCAAGTCGTCGAACATGGCGCGGGCGCGGGCGATGATCTGCATCGGCGTGCCATCAGCGTCGCGCGGAAGCGGGTAATAACCGGCCTCCGCATTGGCGAGATCGCGGGCGAATAATTCACGGATGCCCGCCAGCAGGTCGGCGCTTTTCGTTTTGCCGGAAGATGGCTGGACGGCCGCAGGCGCAGGCTCTTCCGCGTCACCCTCAGCGCGCTTTGTAATTCGTTCGATTGCGATGCGCTGGCCGGTGAACCAGCCGAAACGGGCGATCTGGCGGGCGGCATAGGTACCACGCATCAGCATGCGGCCAAGCGAGGGCCGCCTGCGTGAAGAATGATGGTCGTGCGTTTGCGCCATATCGGCCTCCGGCATCTTCACCGGATATAACGATAGGTCAGGCATGTGGCGGCGTCGAGGCGGATGCGGCAATCAGGCGTTCGCGGTTGCCGTCGCCACCGGCAATCGGCGCATCGCAGACGGCATCGATCTGCCAGCCGGCATCCCTGATGACATCCAGAACAGCGGCAAGAGCGCCCTCCACGTCGGCGTCCCCGCGCACGATGCCGCCCTTGCCGAGACCGTCGCGCCCGACCTCGAACTGCGGCTTGAACAGGAATACCCCGCGCGCACCCGATGCCGCCAGTTTCAGGACCGGCGGCAACACCAGGCGCAGCGATATGAACGACACATCACTGACGATCAGGTCAGGTGCATAGGGCAGATCGTCCGCCTCGAGATCGCGCGCATTGACGCCTTCCATGACGATGACGCGCGGATCGTTGCGCAAAATGTCGGCAAGCTGATCTATACCGACATCAAGCGCAACCGACCGGGCAGCGCCGCGCTCCAGCAGCACTTGCGTGAAGCCACCGGTCGAGGCGCCGACATCGAGCGCATGGCAGCCCGCAACGTCAAAGCCGGAAACGTCGAGCCCGGCGATCAGTTTCAGGGCGGAGCGCGAGACATAACCACCGGCGGGATCGCGCACCTCGACCGCGGCATCCGGCGCAACCTTTCGCGCCGGCTTGGTTTCCGCCGCGCCGCCAAGGAAAACGCAACCGCGCAAGATCTGATCGCGTGCCCGCGACCGCGAGGCGCTCAGGCCCCGCGACACCAGCAACTCATCCAGACGCATTGATTTGCCGGAGGACATAAAACCCGCTCCACGAATGGTGGAGCGGGCTATAGCAGACGCGGCAGGCTAATGACTATTTCCGCTCTGTTTATTTCGACAGCCGCAGGTTCGACAGGTCGACGGCAATTGTGCGGAACGCCAGCTTCAATTCCTCATTCGACGGGCTGTCGTAATAGAGATTCGCATTGGTGGCGCAATTCCGGAAAATCGATTTCAGGGTCGTGTCGGAAAGCTGGAAAGTGATCGTATAGACACGGATGCCCTTGTCCTTGATCGACGTGCACAGCGTCGCGACCTTGTCATTGACCTTGTTGACGGCAGTCCAGTTGCTGGTGGTGCCGAGATTGCTCAGCGACAGATAGCCATAACCATTGTAGTCGGACTTGTTGTGCGTGTCCTGACTGACCACGACATTCTGACCATCAGTCAGGAGAATAACGGCCTTCTGCACATCCTCATTCTCATACGGGACACCCTCGGTGAAGGGCTCCTCGGGTGAAAGCACCCGCCAGCCCCAGGCAAGCCCCAGCGCGATGTTGGTGCCGGAATTGTTCCACGGCTCCATCTTGTCTGCATCAGCCTTCAGGACCGCCAGGTCATTGGTGAGCGGGCGCAACGGCTGCGGGCAGGACTTGTTGGGACCGCGTGTGTTGGGGCCTGTTTCATCAATGGATGGCCAGGATCCGGCATATTTAAACGTGTGCCTCTGGCGATACTCATATGTCCCGCCGACCATGTCCGGAAGGTAGTTGTTGCTATACCCCCAGGCGCCGTCGGGCTCGTCCGGCCACAAGTAAGGCACCCAAAGCGTGTCCTTGTTTCCGGGGTGCGGCTTGGTGTCCTGAACATCGTAAGGTGATGGCCGCGCTTCAACGCATCCCTTCCATTCCACCCCATGCATCGAGGCATAGAGTGCGTAGTGATTGGTCGGGCCGGTGTTCGGATCGAAATTGATACCGTTGTTCTGAGCTTCGCCGTTCTTGTCTATCCAGGCATCCTTGAAGCCAGGAGCCTTGACGTTGACGGATGTCACGAAGGGCACCATCGCCACCTTGACCATTTCCTTGGCGTTCTTGCCGGTAAACAGGATGGTAAGCAGCTCGTTTGTCGCCGACCTGAGCGCCTCGATCTTGCCGTTCGAGCCCATCGAACCGGTATTGTCGAGCACCAGCGCGACTTCGATCTTCTTGTTTTCCCGGGTGACCTCGCTCGTCACTTTGACGGAGAGTTCATTCATGTGAACCACGCTGAGAAGCGCGGTTTGAAGCGTGGCGCTCAGGCTCGCCTCAATGGTGTTGTCGGTCTGGTACAGGCTGTCGACTTTCCAGTTCAGCGGCGCGCCATTGGAAGCAAGGATATCCTTGATGTAGTCATTGATATACGCCTTGGCTGCCGTGTCCGTTCCTCTCGGCGTGCGGGCAAGCGACAACAGGGCCGTGTCGAGCGCGGAAGAGAGTTGCGAGCGCGCGGCTATGGCGCGGGAATAATCGATCGAGGCGCCGCTTATCGCCAATGCCGGAACCAACAATATTCCGGTAATGACGGCAACATTACCGCGATCATCACGGCAAAACCGGCGTGACAGCGCAGCGAGGCATTTTGAAACAGCCGACAACATTCAGGCCACCCAGTTAGGTTTCCAACTGGCGGGCAACCTGACAGCGACATTTCAATCGCCAGCTAAATCAATTCATTGCTTTTTAACGGAATTCATTTTCCCGAAAGCCTTGAAAAACAGGCGTTTTTTGAAAACAATCCACCAAAGTGGGCAATTTCCCCAATCCAGATCGGTGAAATATCGATTTGCCGCGCAACAAGCGGCAAATCGCCAGTCAAAAGAGCGGCCGGACCAGCCCGTTGCGGGAATAATGACATGATCCGGATCAATACTTACGCGGCAGATTCCGGTTCCCGGCCGCGCCGCCACGCACGCAACATCCGGCCTGATAGGCCCATACCGTTTCAAGCGGATTAATGGATTCATACACCGGACCGGAAAGCCCTTGATTGGCCTTAAGCCGTCCGGTTGGCCGTGACTGTCTCGTCGCGCCCAAGCGCGTTGAGCACGGCGGCAACGATGCCGGCGGAGTCGACGCCGGCTTCGGCATACATCGCATCGGGCGAGCCGTGATCGATAAACCGGTCGGCCAGAACCAGCGGACGGACCTTCAGGCCCGCGTCCATGGCGCCTTCGCTTGCCAGCAAATGCAGCACGCTGGAGCCAAAACCGCCCGAGGAACCTTCCTCGACCGTAATGACCACCTCGTGTTCACGTGCAAGCCTCAGAACAAGATCGCGATCAAGCGGCTTGGCGAACCGGGCATCGGCCACCGTTGCCGACAAGCCGAACCCGGCCAACTCATCGGCGGCGGCAAGAGACGCAGCCAGCCGCGTGCCGAGCGACAGGATCGCAACGGACGAGCCCTCGCGCAGGATGCGGCCCTTGCCGATCTCAAGCGGATCAGGGTTTGCCGGTATTTCGATCCCGACTCCTTCGCCGCGCGGATAGCGGAAGGCGCTTGGTCGGTCGTCTATGGCAACGGAGGTGGCAACCATGCGGGCCAGTTCCGCCTCGTCGGCGGCGGCCATGATGACGAAATCCGGCAGGCAGCTTAGATACGCAATGTCAAAGGCACCGGCATGGGTTGCCCCGTCGGCGCCAACCAGACCGGCACGGTCGATGGCAAAGCGGACGGGAAGCCTCTGGACGGCGACATCGTGTACGACCTGATCGTAGGCACGCTGCAGGAAGGTCGAATAGATGGCGGCGAAGGGCTTGTACCCTTCACAGGCAAGGCCGGCCGCAAAAGTCACCGCATGCTGTTCGGCAATACCAACATCGAAGGTGCGGTCGGGAAAAGCATTGCCGAAAAGATCGAGCCCGGTACCGGACGGCATGGCCGCGGTTACGGCGACGATCTTGTCGTCGTTGCGCGCCTGCGCGATCAGGCTTTCCGCGAAGACCTTGGTGTAGCTCGGAGCGTTCGGGCGGCTCTTGGCCTGTTCGCCGGTCACGACGTTGAACTTGGCGACGCCGTGATACTTGTCGGCGGATTTCTCGGCCGGCGCGTAACCCTTGCCCTTCTCGGTAACGACATGAACGAGGATCGGGCCATCCTTGGCCGCCTTGACGTTTTTCAGGATCGGCAGCAGGTGGTCGAGGTTGTGACCGTCGATCGGGCCGACATAATAGAAGCCCATCTCCTCGAACAGCGTTCCGCCGGTGAAGTAGGTACGAGCATGCTCGACGGCGCGGGTGATCGCCCGGTCGAGCGTCTTGGGCAGGCGTGCCGTGAGCTGCTTGGCGGCGTCACGCAGTGTCAGATAGGTGCGGCCGGAGACAAGACGGGCAAGATATGAACTCATCGCCCCGACCGGCCGCGCGATCGACATGTCGTTGTCGTT
>JAGRLC010000054.1:253-26263 GCA_020441995.1 Rhodobiaceae bacterium | reverse complement strand
TCATAGGCCATGCCGGCGGACATGGCGCCATCGCCGATGACGCAGACAACATGATTGTCGCCGCCGTCGAGATCGCGCCCGACGGCAAAGCCGAGGCCGGCGGAAATCGATGTCGAGGAGTGCCCCGCTCCAAAAGGATCGTATTCGCTCTCGGCGCGCTTGGTGAAACCCGACAGCCCTCCGCCCTGGCGCAGCGTGCGGATGCGCTCGCGCCGCCCGGTAAGGATCTTGTGGGGATAGCACTGGTGGCCGACATCCCAGATCAGCTTGTCCTTTGGGGTGTCGAACAGATAGTGCAACGCGACCGTCAGTTCGACAACGCCGAGACCGGCTCCGAGGTGGCCGCCTGTCACCGATACCGCATCGATCGTTTCCTGACGCAATTCAGCCGCGAACTGCGGCAGCAGGGTTTCGTCCAGCTTGCGCAGGTCTTCAGGTATCTCAACCTGATCCAGAAGCGGTGTTTTCGATGGCGTAGTCACGGTCTCTTGCTATCCGATGGCTTGACCGGGAAGGTGCCTGGCACCCTGCCACGGGCAGTAGCGGATTGTGAAGGCCCGCTATGCACGATTGCTGCGGGCGGCGGCACATTTCCCATTCATATTTCAGTTAGATGGTGTTCGCGGCAAGCCAGGAAAGGCCGCCAGCACCGGTACCGATTGCCGCATGAAATTTTTGGAGTTCCTCTCGCGTTCTCTCCAGTAATCGAGCGAGAGCCTGCCAGCGAGCGGATCAGGCCCCGCCACGGCAAGAAAATAATCCCATGGATGGCTGACGTCATTGGCGCAGATCGTCTGGAAGTGCATGCGGAAGTAATTCAGCGAGAAGCGGTTGTAGGTCGATCCGCTCAGCACATCGCGCAGCGAGAATGTCCGCACGACCGGGTTGGCGCGGGTATCGTCTTCAGGCAGTCCCGCCGCGACAGCGGGGTCGTCCTGGAAATAATTGATCATGTCCTGACGGCCCTGGATCTCGGCCCACATCACATGCTCCAAACCGGCAACTCTGCTGACGGACGCCTTGCGGGCTTGCGCGCGCGGATGCAGCGACGAGGTATTGATGCACGAGCCCAGCGTCAGAACCGATACGGGGCTGCCTGACGAAAACGCATCGGCGTCCCTGGCGAGCGCCCGCGCCGTGGCCTCGACCACCATCATCGTGCCGTAGCTGTGACCGACGAGAATCGTCTCATCGACATCGTCACGGCGCACCGCATCCAGCACGTAATCCGCAAAACGCTCGCAACGCGCCTCCATGTCCGGGCGTTTTCCAATCGCGAAATCGCGCAGAAAACACCACAGATCGGCAAGATGCTGGATGAAGGTGAAGCGGGTGAACCAGGCGCCAATGGCGGCGACCACCACAAACACCGCGATGCCGGCAGCAGTCCCCATCGCCGCTCCGGAAAATGCATCCGCCGCCCACAGGCCGGCGAGTACGGCCAGCGCCAGGATACCGGCGATGGCAATGAAGGGATAAAGCCAGAGGATCGCCGTGCGGTGGAAAGCCTTGCCCATTGCAAACAGCGTTCCGCTCAACAGATAGTCCAGCAGGGTTACGAACGACCGCAACACGCGTTCGGGAAACCAGCGGGCGAAATCCCTGGCGACGATGTCGTCCCAGCGCAGAAAGAGATACTCGGCTTCGCAACGCCATCCTTCGGCTTCGAGCGCCAGCGTCCAGCTCGCGGTCTCGCCGTCCGGCGCATGAGCAACCGGCGACAGATCGAAGCTGACGGGACGGTTTTCGCAATAGCGCTCAACCTCACGCTTCAGCAGGCTGTAGGTTGCGCCTTCCGGCGGACGCGGATCGTAACCGGCGATATAGACGATCCGGCGCCGCCGCACCGGACCTGGCGGCTTGCGGAATCCCGGCGAAACCGGCTGCCTGCCTTTGCGGCGCAAGGAGCGATTACGTGCCATGCTGGCAAAACCTACTCTACGTCGAGCGGCTCCGTTCCCTTGGCGCTGCCGTCGGCGCCGACGGTGATCTTCTCGATCTTGGCCTCGGCCTCCTTGAGCAGCGCATCGCAATGACGCCGCAAGGCCTCGCCGCGCTCATAGATGCGGATCGATTCCTCCAGCGGCACCTGGCCCTTCTCGAGTTTGCCGACGATCTCCTCCAGCTGCGCAAGCGCATCCTCGAAGCTCATCTTGGCCACGTCATCTGGCAAAGGTGCCGGCTTGTCCGCCATCTTGCGCTATTCCTTCGTCTCTATCCGACTTAGCTGCCCATCAGCGCGCGCACGTGCGCGGCGACGCCCAGCGACAATCCCATCAGGTCATAGCCGCCTTCGAGCACAGACACCACCCGCCCATCGCATTGCTTGTCGGCGATGTCCATGAGCCGGCGCGTGACCCAGGCGAAATCGTCCTCGGTCAGATTGATGTTGGCTAGCGGATCGCGCTCGTGCGCATCGAAGCCTGCGGAGATAATGATCAGGTCGGGACGGTGCTTCTCCAGCGCCGGCAGGATGCGCACGTCCATCGCGTCGCGGAACGCCACGCCGTCGTCGCCTGGATGCAGGGGCGCATTGAAGATATTGCCGACGCCGGTCTCGTCCGTAGCGCCGGTGCCGGGGAAGAGCGGCATCTGGTGGGTGGAGCCGTAGAACAGGTCCTTCTGGTCCCAGAAGATGTCCTGCGTACCATTGCCGTGATGCACGTCGAAATCGATCACCGCGACACGCTCGGCGCCATGTTTGGCGCGTGCATGCATGGCGGCGATCGCCGCGTTGTTGAACAGGCAGAACCCCATGGCGCGGGTCTTCTCGGCGTGGTGGCCGGGCGGGCGCATGGCGCAGAAGGCGTTCTTCACCTTGCCGGTCATCACCTCGTCGACGGCATAGACGGCGGCGCCCACGCCACGCATCACGGCTTCCCAGGTGCCTGCGCTCATGGCGGTGTCGGCATCGATGCGGACCATGCCCTCGCTCGGCGCGGCGTCTTGCAGAGCATCGATATATTCCTGCGGATGGGCGGCGGCGATCTCCTGAAGATCGACCATGGGCGCCTGTTCGCGCAGCAGGGTCTGAAACGCTTCGGCTTCCATCACCTGCTCGACGGCGCGTATGCGGTCCGGACGTTCGGGATGGCCTTCCGGCACGATGTGCTGGAGGCTGCTGGGGTGTGACAGATACAATGTGGGCAAGGAGTTTGTCTTTCGTGTTGTGCTTTACAATTACATCTTCAACGCTGTGTTCGCCGCACGCAAGGCACCGGCACCGGACGTGATCGCGGTCAGGAGGCCCGATGTCTTCGGCATCAGGTTTTCCGCAAAGAAGCGCGCCGTCTCCGCATGCACCTGGGCGTCGCCATTGGCGGCCAATGCGCCCGCGGCGAGATGCGTTCCTCCCGATGCCAGTCCGAAAAGTTCCAGATAGGGCGTTGCTCCCGCAAGCGCGGAATCGGGGTCGGAAGACAGTTTCTCCTGAAGCCACCCTGTCGCCGTTCGCAGATGTTCGATGCTTTCGGTAAGGCGCGTTGCCGTGCCGCCGAGATCCGGCGTGTTCGCGGCCGCCACCTTTTTCGCCAGCACGTCGAGTTCGCCGAGATAGGCGGCAACCGCCGCGCCGCCACTCTGGGTGATCTTGCGGGTCACCAGATCGATGGCCTGGATGCCATTGGTGCCCTCGTAGATTTGCGCGATACGCGCATCGCGCAGATGCTGGGCCGCGCCCGTCTCCTCGATATAGCCCATGCCACCGTGCACCTGCACACCGATGGATGCGACCTCTGTGCCGATGTCGGTTGAGAAAGCCTTGGCGATGGGTGTCAGCAGGTTGGCGCGTTCAAGGGCTGCGGACCTCTCATCACCGTCTTCGGCGTGATGTGCACGGTCGATGGCGTTGGCGGTCAGGTAACAGATGGCGCGTGCGGCGGCTGTCAGCGCACGCATGGTCATCAGGTTACGGCGCACGTCCGGGTGCTCGATGATCGCCACGGTCTCGGTCGCGCCCATGCCTGGCTTGCGGCCCTGACGGCGGTCGCCCGCATAGGCCAGCGCCTGCTGGAAGGCGCGCTCGGCGATCGCCACGCCCTGGATGCCGACATGCAGGCGGGCATTGTTCATCATCGTGAACATGCAGGCGAGGCCCTTGTTTTCCTCGCCGACCAGCCAGCCGGTCGCTCCGCCATCCTCGCCGAAGGCCATGGTGCAGGTGGCCGAACCGTGAATGCCTAGCTTGTGCTCGAGCCCGACGCAGCGCACGTCGTTGCGCCTGCCCGGCGTCCCGTCGGCCTCTGGAATGAACTTCGGCACGACGAAGAGCGAAATGCCGCGCGTGCCTTCCGGCGCATCCGGCAGACGGGCCAGCACCAGATGAACGATGTTGTCGGTCAGATCGTGCTCGCCATAGGTGATGAAAATCTTGGTGCCGGTGATGGCATAGGTGCCATCGCCATTGGGCACCGCCTTCGCCCGCAACAGCGCCAGATCGGAACCGGCCTGCGGCTCCGTCAGGTTCATCGTCCCGGTCCATTCACCGGAGACGAGCTTCGGCAAGTAAAGCGTCTGGAGTTCGTCCGAACCATGCGCCGTCAGGGCTTCGACCGCGCCTGCGGTCAGCACGGTTCCGATGCCGAAGGCCATGGAGGCGGAGTTCCACATGTCCTGCACGGCAACAGCGAGCGCCACCGGCAAGCCCTGCCCGCCGAAGTCGACCGGACCGGGCAATGCGCCCCATCCGCCCTCGACCCAGCGCAGATAGGCGTCCTTCCAGCCCTCGGGCAAAGTGACGTCGCCGCCGGAAATCTTTGCCCCCTCGATGTCGCCTGAGCGGTTCAGCGGCGCAATAACATCGGTGGCGAAGCGCCCTGCCTCTTCCAGCACGGCATCGACGAGATCATCCGAAAGGTCGGGAAACATGCCGCTTTCGATCAGGTCGCCAAGACCGGCAATCGACTTCAGCGTATGGGCGATGTCCGCCACAGGGGCGCGAAACGACATACAGACCTCCCTCTGTACCCTTGCCGGCTTGCGTGTCAGACGATAGGGCAACGTTGTTGAACGACTGTAGACCGCCGTTGCCTCAGTTGAAAACCGAAGTCTTTGCGAAATGACATCAGCGCGAGTTCTCGACCCACATGATGCTTCGGCCATTGCCGAAGCGGCGGCAGCCCTGAAGGCCGGCGCGCTTGTGTCGTTCCCGACCGAAACGGTCTACGGGCTGGGGGCGGATGCGGCGAACGCGCGCGCTGTCGCCAGAATCTATTCCGCCAAGGGACGCCCGAGCTTCAATCCGCTGATCGCGCATCTGGCCGATATGGACGCGGCCAGGCAGCAAGGCACGTTCAATGAGGTGGCAAGCGCGCTTGCGGACCGCTTCTGGCCCGGCCCGCTGACGCTGGTCGTCCCACGCAAGGATACATCCACCGTCAGCGACCTGGCCACCGCCGGCCTCGATAGCGTCGCGCTACGGGTGCCCGACAACGCTGTCGCCCATGCGCTGCTATCGGCTTTCGGCGGACCGGTCGTCGCGCCTTCCGCCAACAGGTCCGGCTATGTCAGCGCGACAACCGCACAGCATGTCGCCGGCGATCTGGGCGAAGCCGTCTCAATCATTCTCGACGCCGGACCGACGGGCATAGGCATTGAATCAACCGTTATCGATTGCACCGCAGACATGGCCCGCATCCTTCGGCCCGGTGCGGTGACACGGGAAGCGGTCAGAAACGCCATCGGCGACAAGCTCGCGCAGGAAAGCGGCGAGAACAGCGGCATCATCGCGCCTGGCATGCTTGCCTCGCACTACGCCCCGAACGCCCGCGTCCGGTTGAACGCAACGGATGTGCAGGCGGGGGAAGCCGCCATCACCTTCAACGCTTTTCAGCCTGCGGGAATTGAAAACGCCTCAAGTGTTTTCGACCTCTCGCCCACCGGCGATCTCGAAGAAGCCGCCGCGAACCTGTTCACGGCGTTGCGCGAACTGGACACCGCCGGGAGCATCGCGGTTTGCCCGGTCCCCTGCGGTGGATTGGGGGAAGCGATCAACGACCGCTTGCGCCGGGCCGCCGCACCGCGCGATAGTTAATCCAAGAGCAAGCCCGGATTCCCCCACCTACCGGAAAGCGTATGACGATCCCAAAGGAACAAGCGTCAGCGGCCAGCGAAGCCGTTCTTGACAAGATTGCAGCCATTGTCGGCCCGAACCACGTTCTGACCGGGGCCAAGGAGATGCAGCCGCACCTCAAGGAATTGCGCGACCGCTATCACGGCAAGGCGGCGGCCATCGTCCTGCCCGGCTCGACGGCGGAAGTTTCCGAGGTCATGAAGATCGCCCACAAGGAGAAGATTCCGGTTGTGCCGCAGAGCGGCAACACGGGGCTTGTCGGCGGGCAGGTTCCCTTCGATACGGGCGAAGAGATTGTGCTGTCGCTGAAGCGGCTGAACCAGATTCGCGCCATCGACACGTCCAGCAACACGATGACCGTTGAAGCCGGCTGCATTCTGGAAACGATCCAGACCGCCGCACAGGATGCCGGGCGCCTTTTCCCGCTGTCTCTTGGCGCCGAAGGCTCCTGCATGATCGGCGGCAACATCGCCACCAACGCCGGCGGCACTGCCGTGCTCGCTTATGGCAACACCCGCGAGCTGACGCTGGGGCTTGAGGTGGTGCTGGCAGACGGACGCATCTGGGATGGCTTGCGGGCACTGCGCAAGGACAACACCGGATATGATCTGAAAGACCTTTTCATCGGCAGCGAAGGCACGCTCGGCATTGTCACCGCCGCCATCATCAAGCTGTTCCCGCTGCCGCGCGCCAAGGCGACGGCTCTCATTGCCATGCCGACGCCGGCGGACGCGCTGGAACTGCTGGGCATGGCGCGCGATGCCGTCGGTCCGGCGCTGACCGCCTTCGAGTTCATCCCACGCATCGGGCTCGACTTCGTTATCAATCATGCCCCCGCGGTGCGCGATCCCTTCAACGAGGATCACCCTTGGTATGTACTGATGGAATTCTCTTCGGGCGTTGAGGATTCCCTCGACGAGATCATGGAAACGATCCTCGCCGCCGGTTACGAGGCCGGCCATATCAGCGACGCCGTGCCGGCCAAATCGGAAGCCGATTCAATCGCCTTCTGGCGCATCCGCATGCTGATGTCGGAGGTGCAGCGCCACGAGGGCGGCTCGATCAAGCATGATATCGCCGTCCCCGTCGCCAAGGTGCCGCAGTTCATCCGCGAGGCAACAGCCCTGGTTCAGGAACTCGTGCCCGGCTGCCGCCCGGTTCCCTTTGGCCACCTCGGCGACGGCAACGTGCATTTCAACATCTCGCAGCCCGTGGGCGCCGACAAACAGGATTTTCTCGCCCAGTGGGAACGGGTTGCAGACGCCGTGCACAAGCTGACCCTGTCGATGGGTGGTACGATCTCGGCCGAACACGGCATCGGGCGCATGAAGCGCGACCTGCTGGCGCAAACCAAAAGCAAGGTCGAGATGGACATGATGCGCGCTGTCAAGAAAGCCCTCGATCCGAAGGGCATCCTCAATCCGGGCAAGGTGCTATGAGCGAAGAAGAGCTTTCCATCCGCGAGATGCGGGCCGGCGAATCCGGCGCGGTCGCCGAACTATGGGCCGATTGCGGTCTGACGCGGCCATGGAACGATCCGCACACCGACATCCACTTTGCGCTGGCCGGGCCCAGTTCAACGGTGCTCGTCGGCGAACTCGGGTCCGACATCGTTGCCAGCGTGGTGGTCGGCCACGACGGGCATCGCGGCACGGTCTATTACGTCAGTGTCCACCCCGACCAACGGGGCAAGGGTTTCGGACGGCAGATCATGAACGCCGCGGAAAGCTGGCTCAAACAAAACGGCGTGTGGAAGCTCAACCTGCTGATCCGCTCGGACAACACCAAGTTCCACGCCTTTTACGAGGCGATCGGCTACAAGGTCGAGCCGCGCACGGCCATGGCGAAATGGCTCGATCCCTCGAAAAATCCGGCGAACAACAGTGAAGACTAGCGCCTAAAAGAGCGACATCTGGCCGTTACCGGCCTTGCTGTCTTTCGCCTTCTTCTTCGGCTGCGCCGGCGGGGTCGTGTCCTCGGCCAGCGGCGCGACCAGCCCCTCATCATCATTGGCAACCGCATTGACCCGGGTCGAAACCGGATAGGCGTGGAAGAAATCATTCCGCGCTGGCGCCATCAGATCGGCCAGCTCGACCGGCGGCACATGATCGGCATCGAGCCACTTTCCGTAGTTTTCCGGCTCGATGACCACCGGCATGCGGTCATGGATGGGCGCCAGCGTCTCGTTGGCCTGCGTGGTCAGGATCGCGGCGCTGTCGAGTTCATTGCCCTCGGCATCCATCCAGCTTTCCCACAGCCCGGCGAAGGCGAAAACCCGGGAATCGGGCCGCTCGATCAGGAAGGGCTGCTTCTTGCCTGTCGGCGTTTTCTGCCATTCGTAGAAACCGTCGGCGGGAATGAGGCAGCGCCTGCGGCGGATCGCGTTGCGAAAGGCCGGTTTCTCCGCCGCCTGCTCGGATCGCGCGTTGATCAGCGTCGGAAACGCCTTGAGGTCCTTGACCCATGGCGGGATCAGCCCCCAGCGCACCAGAGCGAATTCCGGCCTATCCTGCTCTTCGCGGATAATGGCAACGGGTTGCGTCGGGGCGATGTTGTAGCGCGGCGGGAAGTTGGGCTTTGCCTCATAGCCGAAGGCCTCGCGGGCCTGTTCGGGCGTGACACGAAGGGTAAACCTTCCGCACATGCGCTTGCCTCCTCACGATACGTAAAATTTTAGACGATTCCCCGCCCGGTTTAGCAGTTTTTAAGCGGTTCCCGTCACTGTGGTGGACTCGTAGAAGCCTAAAAACGCCGCAGGACCCTGTTTATGCCAGCCGCACAGTTCGAAAATATCGAGGGTGTGCACCCGGTCACCGGGCTGGCGACCGACTATCTCAATCATTACAACGAGATCGTCATGCTGCTGGATCTCGTGCCCTCCATGCCCGAATGCATCGAGGACGCGGTGGACTGGCGGCCAAAGACCTACTGCGATCACTTCCGCGATTCCGGCCTTGCGATCGCCGATGGCGTGATCTCCGCCTACAAGGCAGCGCCCGCAACCTATCGCGAGGCCTTCGACGAGACAGTTCATATCCTCGACGAATTCCTGGAGCCCGCCATCGCGCTGATCGCACAGACGGTGGACGCGGGCAAAACCGATCAGGCCGCGCAGATGACGGAAGAAACGCTGGACACCGCGCGCGGTATCCTCGGGCGGCTGAACGGCATCATCCACGGCCATGCGGCGCCCGAACAGGTCGCGCTTACCGACGATACGGACGCAGCCCAGGCGCTCGCCGACGCGATGTTCTGAGCTTTATTTCGCTCACGCACAGTTCACTTCGTTCACATGCTCCGCGAGGGCGACCTGACCGGCCGGCCGCGGAGCACGCGCATGAAATGTGCTGTGCGTGAGCGAAAAAGAATGCCGCGCAATTGCGCGGTTTCGCCTATAAACGGCCCATGGCCGATATCCTCCCGTTTCAAGCGCGCCAAAAGGGCGTGATCGCCGCCGCTTCGGTCTGCGTTTTCCGCGAGACAGAAGTGCTGCTGGTCAAGCGCGCCAAGCCGCCGTTCCTCTGGAGCCTGCCCGGCGGGCGCATCGAACCGGGCGAAACGCCCGAGCAGGCCGCCATCCGCGAACTCATGGAAGAAACCGGCGTGACGGCGGAAATCATCGCGGCGGGACAGATTCTGGATTTCACCACCGGCGGCGGCGACCGCTATGTGATCAACAATTTCGCGGCCCGCTACATGTCCGGCGAGGCGCGCGCCATGAGCGACGCGGCCGAGGTTGCCTGGGAAACGCTTTGCGGGCTGACACGCTATTCCCTGACGCCGAATGCGCGCGAGGTCATCGCGCATGCGCGCGGGCTGCTTGGCGCCTAGCCCTTTCAATTCGGCAAAGCCTCCATTCTTGCGCCACTTTCGCAAGGCAAAGACCTGCGCGATACTCTCATCGCGCCATGCCGCTTGCGACCGCATGGCTTGCCTGTCAAAAGGACGCGCATGACACTCCGTTTCGCACAGATTGCCGCTCTTGCCGCCGCAATGGCCGTTTTCGCCGGCGTCCCTGCCATGGCCCAGGGTATCGACCCGAACAGCCAGGAACAGCCGGCGCCTTACGACGACCAGCTCGTGCGGCTGTCTGAAGTGCTGGGCGCGATCCACTATCTGCGCAATCTGTGCGGCGCCGACGAGAACCAGACCTGGCGCGACCAGATGCAGAAGCTGATCGACGCCGAGAATCCCAGTGTCGCCCGCAAGGCCCGCTTCGTGGACGGGTTCAACCGCGGCTATCGCGGCTTCCAGCGCACGCATGCCACGTGTACGGACGCCTCGAAGCTTCTGGCGGACCGTTTCGTCAGCGAAGGCGCGCAGATTTCAAGCCAGATCGCGACACGCTATGCGAACTAGCGCGGCCATAGCGGGCGCACTTCTTTCGCTGCTCATTTCCGCGCCTGTCCTTGCGGCGGCCAGTTCCTCGCCGTCGAACACCGTGCGCACGGTCCCGATCCAGCCGCCGGGGCAGACCGCGCCGCAAACCGAGGATGCGCCCGGGCTTGCCGACACGGGCGAACTGCCAGCAGTCTCCAAGGACATTTCCGCCCTGCCCGAGCCGGTTCAGCGGATGCGGCAGGAGATACTGGATGCCGCGCGCAGCGGCGACATCACCCGCATGCAGGTGCCCATCGACCAGAACGAACTGCCGCCCGCCATGGGACAGGAGCAGGAAACCGACCTGATCGCTTATCTGCGCAGCCTGTCGGGCGATGAAGAAGGCCGCGAGATCCTCGCCATCATCATCGAGCTGCTGGAGGCGGGCTACGCCCATGTCGAACCGGGCAGCGACCGCGAGGCCTATGTGTGGCCCTATTTCGCAGCCCTGCCCTTCGACAAGATGACGCCGCAGCAGGAAGTCGATCTCTACCAGATCATCACCCCCGCCGACCGCGCCGACATGGCCGCCCACGCAGGCCAGTACACCTTTTTCCGGCTTGGCATCGGTCCGGACGGGACATGGTATTTCTTGCTGGCAGGAGATTGATCCTTACAATCGCCCGGCTTGCATGTCCCGTGGCATCAAGAAAGAGGGCGATCGATGGGGCTTCTGAGATTACGCCTGTACCGGCTGAATTCTCCGCTGCGATACCTGAAAACGGGCCGCGGCCTTGCGCGTTTGCGCGAGACAATCGACCTGAAAATCGTACGCGACTCGGAGCAGCAGACCGACGTATTCACATACCGGCAAGAGGCGGACGCGCCTGTCCGCAATATCGACAACTATCTGACAGGTCCATCCGACAACGTGATCCGCATCCTCGGCCTGCGGCCCGGCAGGGATAATCTCGATGCGTTCACAGTCCCGAGCAGCTACGTGGACACCAAGCGGGGCCCAAAGGAGTATATCCGGTTTATCGACCCGGCGACGGGCATCCCGACGGGTTCAGAACTCGGGCCACTTCTTTCGCGCATCGACATCCTGCATGTGGAAGACTGGCACACTCTTGTGCGCACGCTGCAGAAGGAACTGGAAGCCGAGATCGGTGGCGGCACGGCGGAGCCGCGCGACCATGCCCTGCAGGAACGCCTGAGCAATCTGGAACTGGATGACTACACGCGATCCCACTTCAATCGCATATTCAGTTTCGGTGACGACTGGACCGGGGTCAGCGTCAACGAGATCGTGAACGCAAATGCCGGTGAGGCCGACACGACGTTCGACGGCTCGCGGATCGACGTGAAGACGATCCTGCGCAAGCCGGGCGGCGGACGCTTCGGCAAGGTCACTTTCGATTTCACGCTGAATGAAGACAGCGCCTCTTCGTTCACCCAGACAATCGAACACAGAACGATCGGCGCGTACGACGTGGGCGAGATCGACTTCCGCTTCACACGGCCCGGGCTGCTTGGCGTTACGAACGAGAACCAGGAAGACCTGTCCCGCCTGTTCCGATCGATCCTGATCGATCAGAATCTCGAAGAGAAGATACGGCGGCTCGAAAGCGGATTTCTGGCCGATTTCAACGCTTTGTGGCAGGAAACCTTGGCCGACTATCCAGCCGCGCTACCCTATAGCCACGACACGGAGGTCTCGGTCACGCGGGCTGGTCTGGCGGATGAAACGCTGACCCGGCTTATGATGGTGAACGGGCTGCCCCTGTGGCGCAACGTGTCGGCAAAACGCCCGCAGCTCTCGGGCTGCATCATCCGCCACAGGCGGGGGCAGATTGTTCAGCCGTTACCGTGATGGCGGCGTTGAACCGTTGTGGAAGCGGCTGCGCGGCAGGTTGAAGATTGAGGATCAGACCCAAGGGTCAGACCCGACCGTTCTGCTTGTCCTGCGACATGAGCGCGCTCACAACGCTGTCGGGGATGGCATCGGCTGCATAGGTGAACGTGCCTTTTTCCAGAACCTCCTCCGCCGCGCGCTTCAGCGCGCCAAGCGCGGCGCGGGCAAAGGAACCGCCGACACTGATGCGGCTGACCCCCGCCTCGGTAAGCTCATAGACGGAATAGGACCCGCCCTGCAGGCCCATGACGACATTCACCGGCTTGTCGACTTCGCGGCACACGGTGCGGATCGCGTCGATGTCGGGAAGGCCGGGCGCATAGAGCACATCGGCGCCAGCATCCGAGAACACCTGAAGCCGGCGGATCGTGTCGGCGAGATCGGGACGGCCCCAGAGATAGTTCTCCGCCCGCGCCGTCAGCAAGAACGGCAGATCGCGCGCGGCCTCGGCAGCTGCCGCGACACGTTCCACGGCGGCTTCCATCTCGAAGATCGGATCATCGGGATCGCCGGTCGCATCCTCGATGGACCCGCCGACCAGCCCGGTCTTGCTGGCCATGACAATGGTCTCGGCGCAGGTCTCAGGGTCAGGGCCGAACCCGTCCTCAAGGTCGGCTGATACCGGCAGATCGGTCGCAGCAACGATGGCCGAAGCGTTGGCGAGGATTTCGTCCCGGCTGAGCCCCGCAAAGGAATCGCGCCTACCCACCGAGAAGGCATAGCCGGCGCTGGTCGTCGCCAGCGCCTCAAAGCCCATGCTGCATAGAATTCTCGCCGACCCCGCATCCCACGGGTTGGGGATGACGAAGGCGCGATCCCTGATGTGCAGCGCCTTGAAGCGTTCGAATTTTTCGCGCTGATCGCCCACGGCAATGCTCCCTTCCTGCTCCCGATTCTGAATATCAGAATAGAGAACAATTAGCGAACATTTTATATGACCTAAACAGACGCGTTCCGCGAGTGCATGCCAACATGGCCACCCATGCTAGGCAATTTACATTCTGCCGCTTCGGCATTGGCCCTGATGAGACTTGGATTTTAACTGACGGGTGATTCAGAGTTAGAGCCGCCTAAGGTGCTTGTCCTGTGGCATAAGACTGATGATGCTGTTGGGATTACTAGGTCTGGAAAGACTCTTGGACGTTTGCGCTATCTAACCATACAATCTCTCGCAGCAATAATGACCTGACTAACGGTTACTACAATTCCGAGGAGAGCGTCGGATGAGTGCAGTTGATGGAATTTATACGGCGTATCTAACTGGTGTTGCCGGGCAAGGCATGGCCATGTTTGTATTCAAAGATGGTAAGATTTCTGGAGCAGATGTTGCAGGTTTAGTATTTTCTGGAAGCTACAATATTACTAATAAAAAACTGATTGGTGAAGTAGTTTACCAAATGCCCGCTGGATCAACATCAATTACTGGGGCTTCATTTGATCAACATTCAGACAACATTGTTGTCCCACTAGAACTTCCAGAAATCATTGACCCAACCGAAACCTATCGTATTAACACCCCAATAGGCCCCTTAAATGCGAAATTCGTAAAAAATACCGGCTTTGGAGAAACCGATGCAAACTGAAGCGTGGTATGCACTAGCCACATTGGCGGCGATTGTCTTAGGACCAATTTTAGCAGTGTTTATCACAAGAATAATAGACCAAACGAGAGAAAATCAGCGCCGTAAATTGGAAGTATTTAAAAGTTTAATGCAAACAAGAGGTATTCGCCTCGACCCAGTCCACGTGGCAGCTTTGAACATTGTTGAAATTGAATTTTACAATGAGCAAAATGTACGCGAAGCATTTAAGAAATATATTGAACATCTAAGCTCCCCAATGCCTACTGTCCAAGAACAAGATAGATATTTTAATCAAAGGTCCGACCTGTTTATGAATTTGCTCTTTGAGATTGGAGTCTCAGTAAAATATAAATTTGACAAAAGGGATTTGGAAAGATTGAGCTATGTTCCGCAGGGCTGGGATTGGGATCAAAGCATTCACCGCAGAAACGCGGAAATGCTTGCTCAACTCCTTTCAGGGCAACGAGCGATCCCGATTACGCAGTTTATGGGCTCACAGAGTCCTTATCCAGAACCACCAAAAATCGATCCGCCTCAGCAAAAATAATTTTTTCGAATTGCCTTACAGAAACACATGCATTTTTTGACACTGGACTTTTTCACCCAATTCTTTTGTAGTGAATTTTACTTAATAGTTCGGCTCCATCTCAGCTATGGACCTTGACAACAAGGTTTGATCTTCAACTTCCCAGCGTCTCCAGAAAGTTCACCGGCTTGCCGGATGACGGGGTGACGAGTTCGCCGTCCCACATGACCTTCATGCCGCGGATGAAGGTGCCGACGGGCCAGCCGGTCACCGTCTCGCCGTGATAGGGCGTCCACTTGGATTTCGACGCGATCCAAGAATTGGTGATCTTCTCGGTGCGCTTCATGTCGACGATGGTGAAATCGGCGTCATAGCCAGCGGCGATGCGGCCCTTCTTGGAGATGTTGAAAATGCGCGCCGGGCCGTGGCTCGTGAGATCCACGAAACGTTCCAGCGTCAGCCGGCCGCCGTTCACATGATTGAGCATGATCGGCACCAGCGTCTGCACCCCCGTCATGCCCGAGGGCGTTTCGGGATAGGTGCCCGCCTTTTCTTCCAGCGTATGCGGAGCGTGGTCTGAACCGAGCACGTCCACCGTGCCGTCGATCAGCCCTTGCCAGATGCGCTCCCTGTGTGCGCCGTCACGCACCGGCGGGTTCATCTGCGCGCGCGTGCCAAGCCGCTGGTAGCAGCCGGGCGCCTGCATGGTGAGGTGATGCGGGGTGACCTCGACGGTCGCCACATCCTTGTTGGCCTTCAGCACGTCCATCTCCGGCCCTGTCGAGATGTGCAGCACATGGATACGCTTGCCTGTCTTGCGCGCGATCCTGATCAGGCGCTCGGTCGCGATCAGCGCGGCCATAGGGTCACGCCAGACCGGGTGGCTCGACGGGTCGCCGGCGACACGATGGGCCTTGCGGTCGCGCAGTCGCGGCTCGTCCTCGGCATGGAAGGCGGCGCGGCGGGAAATCTTCGACAGGATCATTTCCACGCCGTCGTCATCCTCCACCAGCAGGTTGCCGGTCGAGGAGCCGATGAAGACCTTGACGCCGCAGCAGCCGGGCAGCCGCTCCAGAGCGGGAAGGTCGATGGCGTTCTTGTGGGTGCCGCCGATGAAGAAGGCGTGGTCGCAATGCATGCGGTTGCGCGCCCGCGCCAGCTTGTCGGACAGGGCTTCGGCGGTCGTCGTCTGCGGGTTGGTGTTGGGCATCTCGAAGACGGCGGTGACGCCGCCCATGACGGCGGCGCGCGACCCGGTCTCCAGGTCCTCCTTGTGGTCGAGGCCCGGCTCGCGGAAATGCACCTGCGTGTCGATCACGCCGGGCAGGATGTGCAGGCCCTTGCAGTCGACCATCTCGCCGGCCTGCTCCTTGCCGAACACGCCGATGTCGAAGATCTGGCCGTTACGGATGGCGATATCTCGCTTGAAGATGCCATCCTGATTGACGACCGTTCCACCCTTGAGGATCGTGTCGAAAGTTTCCGCCATAACGCCGCACCTTTTGAAAACTCATAGCTCAAGCATGCTTGCCGCATGCCCCCTCACCGCATACCTATGCCATGAATAGAGGCAGGACCACATCTGTTTGGCCGTTCCTGACATGCAGCGAGAGCATTTATGAGCGTATCACAGCCGATCCGGCTTTCAGGGCGATCCGTGTTCCGGGTTTCGGGGCCGGACGCGCGCACGCTGCTGCAGGGGCTGCTGACCTGCGATTTCGACGACATCGCGCCGGGCAGGCCCCAGCACGGCGCACTGCTGACGCCGCAGGGCAAAATCCTGTTCGAGGCGCTGGTGCATGAGCCGGCCCCGGGCATCTATCTGTTCGATACCGATGCGGCGCTGGCGGCTGAGTTCATCAAGCGGCTGATGTTCTACAGGCTGCGCGCCAAAGTCACCATCGAGCCGGCGGACGAGCTTTCCATCATCGCCGTGCCGGGCGGCAGCATGGATGGCCTGCCGGACGATCCGCGCCTGCCGGCGCTTGGCGCACGCGGCATCCTGCCTGTCAGCGATGCGGAAAAATTCCCCGCGGGCGACGCGTCCTATCACGCACACCGGATCGCCTGCGGGATTGCGGAACTCGGGTGCGACTATCCATCCGGAGAGATATTCCCGCACGAGGCCAATCACGACCAGCTCGGCGGCGTCGATTTCCAGAAGGGCTGTTTCGTCGGGCAGGAAGTCGTTTCGCGCATGCAGCACCGGGGCACGGCGCGCAAGCGCTTCGTGCCAGCCGCCATCGACGGCCAAGCTCCCGCCATGGGAACGGAAGTTATGGCGGGAGAAAAACCGGCCGGCGCCATGGGCTCGTCGGAGGGACAAAGCGGGCTGGCGCTGTTGCGGCTGGACCGGCTGGAACAAGCTGTCGCGGACGGTGCGCCTCTGATCTGCGGAGAGGCGACGCTGGTTGCGCGCAAGCCCGATTGGGCGCAATTCGACGTGCCCGCCGCTACGCTAAAAGCCTGAACCAAGAACTCTGATAATGAACGTGCATCCGGCCAAAAAACCCGCGAAGAAACCATCCGCCAAGGAAACGCAGCGCGCATGGCAGCGCATGCTTTCGGGGCGCAGGCTCGACCTGCTCGATCCCTCGCCGCTCGATGTCGAGGTCGAGGACATTGCACACGGGCTTGCCCGCGTTGCCCGCTGGAACGGGCAGACCATCGGCGACCACGCCTTCTCCGTCGCGCAGCATTCGCTTCTGGTGGAGGACATTCTGGGCCGCGTCGATGCCGCCATCGGCACCGACCTGCGGCTGGCGGCGCTTTTTCACGATGCGCCGGAATATGTCATCGGCGACATGATCAGCCCGTTCAAGGCGGTCATCGGCGACAACTACAAGGCGGTCGAAGCGCGGCTGCAGGAAGCCATCCATATCCGCCTCGGCCTGCCGGCGCAGCTTCCCACGAGCTGGAAAACGGCGATCAAGAAGGCCGACAAGATCGCGGCTTTCCTCGAGGCGACGCAGCTTGCCGGCTTCGGGCGGGAGGACGCGGAGAAATTCTTCGGGCGGCCGGGGAAGATCGGCGGGGCACAGCTTGAAAAGCTGTTCAGCCTTGCCCCGCTTGCGACGCATGATGCGCAGGCAAGGTTTCTGAAACGCGCGGCCATGCTCGGTGTTTCCGCCGGAAATGGCGCACAGGCGAACGGAGGAGCGAAATGATCGAAAAACCCGATTCCATCTGCGTATGTTCGCTTTCGAAACTCGGCCAGACCGTTCGCGACAGCGGCGCGTCGCACATTCTCACGCTGATCAATGCCGGAACACCGGTCGAGCGTCCAAGCCATATTGCCGAAGACCGCCATCTGTTCCTCGGCTTCAACGACATCACCACGCCGATGGAAGGCATGACACCGCCTGGCGCGGAGCATGTCGAAGCGCTGATCGGCTTCGCTGAAGGATGGGACCGGCAGGCGCCGATGGTGGTGCATTGCTGGGCCGGCATCAGCCGATCAACTGCGGGCGCCTTCATCAGCATCTGCGCCCTGAATCCAAGCCGCGATGAAATGGAACTGGCGCAGACGATCCGCAGGCTCGCGCCGAGCGCGACGCCGAACGCGCGCCTTGTCGCCATAGCCGACGATGTGCTGGGCCGCGATGGCCGGATGGTGGATGCGGTGCTGTCGATCGGGCGCGGCGAGTTCGCCTACGAGGGCACGCCCTTCGCGATCACCATCGATTGAGGCCTAAGGTCAGCGGGCGGCGATTGCCGCCTCGCCGGGCAGTTCCATCAGCAAATGATGCAGATCCTTTGTCTGCGTCCCGCCGAGCGCCTTGTGCACGGCGCTCTGCGCCTTCTGCCACATCGGCACCGCTGCTTCGAATGTCTTGCGGCCATCGGCGGTAAGTTCGAGGTGGCCTGAGCGGATTTTCCCATCCGCTACAGCAACCAACCCCTCACGCATCAGCGGCGCAAGCCCCCGCGACAGAGTGGATGTATCCATGTCCAGCAATTCGGCGATCTGCACACGGCCTGCGGACGGGTTGCGGGCGATTGCCGCCAAAATGGCGAACTGCATCGCCGTCAGACCGCTCGGCTCCAACGCAGCCTCATACATGCGCGTCAGCTTCCGTGCGGCACGGCGCACATGACAACAGGTGCAATAGAGGTCGCGGAGCGAATCTTCAGTCATGAATTGAGTGTATATACAACAAACCTTGCCAGCCAATTACTTTCGCGCGATGATCGAGATTGCATATGCAATCTAACTGGAGTGCGACGAGGATGAGCGGGCCGGATCTCAGCTATGGCGTGGTTTCACGCGATGAATTATTGAGCCAGGACGGCCTGACCCTACTCAACCGCATGATCAGGGGCGAACTGCCGGCCCCGCCCATCGCCGAACTTCTCGGCATCCGTCTCACGGAGGCCGAACATGGCCGCTGTGTCTTCACCGGCCTGCCTAGCTTCAAGCACTATAATCCGAGTTCACAGGTCCACGGCGGGTTCGCGCTGTCGATCATGGATTCAGCGCTCGGCTGCGCTATCCATACGACGCTTGCCGCGGGCGAGACCTACACAACCCTGGAAATCAAGGTGAACATGGTGCGCGGCATGAGCGAAAACACCGGTGAGGTTCGCGCCGAAGGTCATGTGCTGCACAGAGGCCGGACCACGGCAACGGCCGATGGCAAGCTGACCGACGCGGACGGGCGTCTGCTCGCCCACGCCGTCACCACCTGCATGATCTTCCCGGCGGCAAAAGCCTGACCGTCAGGCGACCTCGACCACGATACGCCCGCGCACCTTGCCGGCAACGATATCGGCGCCTGCGGCAATGACATCGTCCAGCTTGATGGTCGAGGTGATCGTCGCCAGCGCGTCCTTGTCGAGTTGGCTTGTCAGAAGCTCGTAGGCGCGGATGCGTTTTTCTTTCGGCGCATTGACTGAATCGATGCCGAGCAGCGAGACGCCGCGCAGGATGAAGGGCGCGACAGATGCGGGCAGGTCCATGCCCTGCGCAAGGCCGCAGGCCGCGACGTATCCACCGTATTTCGTCTGGGCGAGCACGTTGGCGAGCGTGTGGCTGCCGACGGAATCGACACCCGCCGCCCAGCGCTCCTTTCCGAGCGGACGGCCCGGCTCGGACAGCTCGTTGCGGTCGATGATCTCGGACGCACCGAGCGACTTCAGGTAGCCGGCCTCGCTGGCGCGGCCGGTTGAGGCGATGACATTGAACCCGAGCTTCGACAACAGCGCGACAGCCGTGGACCCGACGCCGCCGACGGCACCGGTGACGACCACAGCACCCGAAGCGGGCGACACGCCATGATCCGTCAGGCCGAGAACGCAAAGCGCCGCCGTATAGCCCGCAGTGCCGATGGCCATTGCTTCGGCATTGCTCAGGGCGTCGGGACAATGAATCAGCCATTCGCCCTTGACGCGGGCCTTTTGCGAATAGCCGCCGTGATGGCTCTCGCCGACGCCCCAGCCGTTCAGGATCACGCGGTCACCGGGTTTGAAGTCGGGATTGTCGGAGGCTTCAACCTCGCCGGAGAAATCGATGCCGGGGATCAGCGGCCAGCGGCGCACGATCGGCGCCTTGCCGGTCAGCGCGAGCCCGTCCTTGTAGTTCAGCGTCGAATGGGTAACGCGGACCGTCACGTCGCCTTCCATCAGATCGGCATCGGTCAAGGTGGTCGGTTCGGCCTTCTGGCCCTTCTCGCCTTCTTTCGAAATGAGGACTGCTCGAAAATCGCTCATGTGGTGCTCTCCCGGCCCTTTTCTTTTCACGTCAACTTCATGACCTAACGCGGACACCGGTGAAAAGACAGTCCCGCGCGGCGCAAATAGCGCCAGGATGGCATGCGCTTGCCGAATTACCGCCACAGCCTACCCTATATCCTTGATTTTGGGCGGGCTTGTTACGCAGGGAGGAACAGCAGGATGTGCACGATCGACGGCTGCGGCAGCCACAGGAACATGCCGCCAATCACGGTTTCGGAACCCGACAGAAGGGCGTTCCTGGCAGGTCTTGCCAGCCTTCCCTTGGCAACGGTTCTTGCCTTCCCGGACCTGGCGCATGCGCAGGCCGAACGCACCGAACCGCTTGTGATCGGTTCACCGGACGGGGAACCGGCCAGCGGCGTCATTGCCATGCCGGACAAATTGCCCGCGCCCGCCGTCGTGCTCATTCACGAATGGTGGGGGCTGAACGACCAGATCAAAGCCGTGGCGGCAGAGCTCGCCAACCTCGGCTACATCGCTTACGCCATCGATCTCTACGGTGGTGAGATCGCGACGACCCCGGACGAGGCGCTTTCGCTGGTTCAGCGGGTCGATGCCGACAAGGCGACCAGCCAGTTCCGCGCGGCAATCGAACACCTGCGCAAACACAAAGACAGCAACGGCAAGGTTGCCACCATGGGCTGGTGCTTCGGCGGCGGCTGGTCCTTGAACGCATCCATCGCAACGCCGGTCGATGCGACCGTCATCTACTATGGCCGCGTCACCCGCAGCGCCGAGGACCTGAAGAGGCTGAAAGGCCCGGTGCTTGGACACTTTGGCACCCTCGACAAGAACATCAACGCGGAGATGGTCGGCGGTTTCGAGCAGGCGATGAAGGAGGCCGGCAAGGCGGCGAGCCTCACCGTCAACTGGTACGAAGCCGACCATGCCTTCGCCAACCCGACAGGGGCGCGCTATGACGCCGATGACGCCAGGCTCGCGTGGGAGCGCACGCAGGCTTTCCTGAAGGAAAACCTCAAGGGCTGATCAGCTCGCGGCCTCGTTGAGCCGCGCGACGGGGGTGTCGCGGATCGGCCAGTGGATGACGGCCGCCACGAGGCCGAGTGCGACGCCGAGCCACCAGACCACGTCATAGGAACCGGTCTGGTCATAGAGCCTGCCGCCGAGCCAGACGCCGAGGAACGAGCCGACCTGGTGGTTCAGGAACACGAGCCCCCACAAGAGGCCCATCCAGCGCGGGCCGAACATGGTGACGACAATGCCCGATGTCGGCGGCACGGTGGACAGCCACAACAGCCCGATGACGCTGGAGAAGATCAGCACGCTGGGCACGGAAATCGGCACCAGCAGGAAGACCGCGAAAGCGATGGCGCGCAGGAGATAAATCCAGCTCAGCATGTGCGGCTTGGAACGCTTGCCCGACAGGAGACCCGCCGAATAGGAGCCGATCACGTTGAACAGGCCGATCAGCGCGATGGACCATGCGCCCCATTTCGCCGCCAGCCCGAGATCGACGAGATAGGCCGGCAGGTGAGCGGAGATGAACGCCACCTGGAAGCCGCAGACGAAGAAGCCGACCAACAGCAATACGTAGCTGCGCTCGGAAAACGCCTCCTTGAGGGCTTCGGAAATGGCCTGGTCGCGTTCGACATGGGGCGATTTTTCACTCTTGCCGGCCAGGACCGGCGCAAGAGCCACAACCGCAAGCACCATCGCACCGAGCAGGATCAGCGCCGTGTGCCAGCCATAGGCAGAGATGAAGCCTTGCGTGATCGGAGCGAAAAGGAACTGACCCAGCGAGCCGCCAGCGGTCGCGATACCGAAACCGACCTGGCGTCTTTCCGGCGGCAGCAGCCGCGAGAAGGCGGTGATGACGATGCCGAAGGAGCTTGCGCCGATGGCAGCGCCCATCATGACGCCAGCGGACAGATGCAGGATGAAGGGCGCATCGGCCTGCGACATGATCAGAAAGCTGACTGCATAGACCAGCGTGCCGGCAATGATAACGCGCGAAGTGCCGTATTTGTCGGCAAAACCGCCGGCAATCGGCTGGGCCATGCCCCAGACGATGTTTTGCAGCGCCAGGGCCAGGGCAAAGGTCTCGCGCGACCAGCCGTTGGCTTCCGTCATGGGGGGAAGGAACAGCCCCATCGCCGTTCGCGGACCGTTGGTCACGATCGCGATCAGAACGCCCGCGATGATGATCAGTGCCGGCGTGCGCCAGGAAGACGTGGTGGCTGAAGGTGTGGCCGACATCATGCTTCTCCGCTGTGGCGCCGCGCAATACGGCGTTTGCGCGGGAGATTACCTATCGCCAACTATCAAGGGAACCAATGTTTGCGAATGCGCCCCATAAGCAAAACTCATGGGAGAATACCATCATGAGGCCGCCGGCTTCTCCTCCTCAGGCACAATCGCCAGCCTGTAGAGATGCCATGTCGTGTGGCCGAGAACGGGAAGAATGACGATCAGGCCGAGGAACATCGGCAGCGATCCGACGATCAGCAGGATCACCACGATGGCCGCCCAGCCTAGCATCGCGAATGGGTTTTTCACCACCGTCTGGACGCTGGCGATCATCGCGGTGATGAAGTCGACGTCGCGGTCGAGCAGGATGGGAAACGAGATCACCGACAGCGAGAACAGGACCGCTGACAGGATCGCGCCGACCACATGGCCCACCAGCAGGAACATCAAGCCGGGGCCGGTCGTGAAGATGGTGTTCAGGAAGCTTGCATAGGTGTCGATCGGCTCGAAACCGAGAAACAGGGCCAGCAGCAGCCGCACCTGGTACATCCAGCAAATGAAGAAAAACAGCACAACGAAGGACATCCAGCCGATTTCGCGGCTGCGCTGGGCGTACATGACCGACAGGATTTCCCCGAATGCCAGCGGCTCGCCCGCCTCAAGCCTGCGGCTGATCTCGTAAAGCCCCACGGCGGCGAAGGGGCCGAGCAGGAGGAATCCGGTTGCCAGCGGATAGGTGATCCAGGGCATCTGCAGGAAGGTCGCACTCAGGAACACGGCAATGCCGCCGAGGGCATAGACGAACCCGAAGAACGCGCTCTTGAACCGGGCCTTGCGGAAATCCGCCATGCCACGGCCCGCGGCATTCACGATCTCCGGAAAAGTGACGTCGCGCACCTTCGGCGGCGGGCGATAGCCTTCCGGCAGCGGCAGAACATCCGGTTTGTCGTTCATCGTCATCCCCCCTTTAGCGGCAAGTCTGCCGTTTTTTGGGAGGGAATCCCATGACGAAACGCAAATCCCGGACGGAAACCAGTACCCGCTTTTCCTGGGGTTGCCTCTTTCTCAGGCGCAATCCCGAACGGAAAACCGGTACCCACTTTTCCTGGGATTGCTTAGATCCACTTTCGGACCTGGTAGAAGATATGCCGGCCGATCTTGTCGCGCTTGACCATGCCGCGCACCCAGCGCGGATGCACATAGTCCGCGTGATAATGCGTAGAATCATCGACCTTGTCGTTGAACGCCTTGCCCTGCAGAACCTCGCGGGCAAAGGTCATCGCCTTCTCCCAGGAAGACTTGTCGCGGACACGGTCGGCATGACGGTCGCAGGCGAAGGAGAACTGGCAGCGGTTGCGCCAGTTCTTGTTCTGGTAGACCACGCCGCAGACCGAATCCGGATAGTAGCCGGACCGCACCCGGTTGGTGACAACCTGCGCAACGGCGATCTGTCCGTCATCGGGTTCGCCGCGCGCTTCGAAGTAGATGGCTGTGGCCAGGCAGTTCAACTCCTGGGCATAGCGATTCACATCGTAACCGGGGTTTTGCGGGATGCGGGAATCGAACAAACCCGGCAGGCGCTCCTCGCCATCGAGGAACGCCAATCCCAGCGAGGCCAGAACCACTGCACCACGGCGTTCCTCCGTCGGCGCACGGAAGGACAGGCGCTGGCCGCCGAGTTCGCTGGGATCGATGATCAGGCGCGGGTTGCGCATGATGCCGATGCCATCCATGTCGATATTGTAGACCGTGCCCACCGGCGGACGGCTCATCTGCAGGCTGCCCTTGGCCGCGCGGTTGACGCGGTCTTCCGGCGCCGCGGAATTGGCGCCGGGCAGCGAGCCGGTCGTCATCTCGTCGGAAGGATTGACGCCGAGCATACCGCCATTGCCCGTGGCAACGCCAAGAGTATCGCCGCCCGTGGACGCCGTCTGGTATGGCATGGACACCTTGGCGGAATATTCCGCGCCCATGGGTGCCGCCACCAGCGACGTGCGCCATCGGTCGGCACTCGTGATTTCCCGGGTAAGCATGGCGGCGGCATCCTGATAGGCCGCCTGCCCTGTTGTCATGACCAGCCCCGCAAGGGCGAACAAAACCGCACGAATGCGGTATCCGGCGCGACCCCGACGCACCGTGGGACGTACTTTCCTACGCAACGCACACACCACTTTTTTCAAGCATCACCGACCCAAACGCTGCCGGCGAACGCGCTAATCCCTTGACGGACCCCCCGTCGGTGCACATTTCGCCGCAAAAGCGTTGATGCCTAATTAACGATAAAAAAAGTCAGGAAATTGGCACACAAGCCCTGAAGTGTTTTCTAGGTAAATCAATGGTTTACGGGGTTAGTTTTTCGACCAGCCGGGACAATGCGGCAAACGGTGCCGCTGCGTCAGAATCAGTAATTTCTGTCAAAATGCGCTGTAAACCGGCCCGTCCGTGGCGTGTTCTGATGCAGTCGCGCAGGAAGGCGAGCGCCTGTTTTTCGCGGCGCCGGGCCAGCCTTTCACCCTGCTCCAGCCAGGCACGATGGTCATCGATGGCCCCAATCAGGTCATCGATGCCTTCGCCGCTTGAAGCGGACAACGCAACGACGGGAACCTTCCAGTCCATGCCGCCAGACGCCGCGAAAAGCCCGAGCGCGCCCTCGACATCGGCGCGGGCGCGCCGCGCCGCCGCCCCCATGTCCGCCTTCGTCACCACGATGATGTCGGGCAATTCCATGATGCCGGCCTTCATGAACTGAAGGCTGTCGCCGGAACCCGGCTGCACGCACAGGACAAGCGTATCGGCGACAAGGCCGATATCGGCCTCCGACTGGCCGATGCCGACCGTCTCGACGATGGTGCGGCCGTAGACGGCGCGCATCAGCAGCGCCGCCGCCACCGCATGGTCAGACAGGCCGCCGAGCCGGTCGCGGGCGGCCAATGACCGGACGAAGGCCTGTTCGTCTTCGGGCGAGGTGCGGATGCGGGTGCGGTCGCCGAGCAATGCGCCGCCGGTGATCTGCGAGGACGGATCGACGGCAATGACGCCGACACCGAGACCGGCGGCGCGGTAGCGGGCAAGCAGCGCGCCGGTCAGGGTCGATTTTCCAACGCCGGGCGGGCCTGTCAGGCCGATCACGGTGCCCGCCGGATCGGCGACAGCCGCATCGAGCAACGCGGCGGTCTCCGCATCGGGCGCACCGGCGGGGTCAAGCCCCGCCTCCAGCGCCGTCAGCGCGCGGGCAAGCGCTGGTTTGCCGCCGGCACGCAGGTCAGCAAGACGTTGTGCGCCGGCGGTCATCGCGACCTCAGGCCGTTGAGACCGTATCGCCGGCAATCGCCGCCTGGGCCGCGGCAAGGCGCGCAATCGGCACGCGGTAAGGCGAGCACGACACGTAGTCGAGACCGACCTCGTGACAGAAACGCACCGACGCCGGGTCGCCGCCATGTTCGCCGCAGATACCGAGCTTGATATCGGGACGTACGGCGCGGCCGCGTTCGCAGCCGATCGCGACCAGTTCGCCAACACCTTCGGTATCGATGGAGATGAACGGGTCGGTCTCCAGCAGGCCCTTTTCCACGTAAGTGCCGAGGAAGCTGCCGGCATCGTCGCGCGAGATGCCGAATGCCGTCTGCGTCAGGTCGTTGGTGCCGAAGGAGAAGAA
>JAGRLC010000054.1:0-213 GCA_020441995.1 Rhodobiaceae bacterium | reverse complement strand
GCAGCTCGATCATCGTGCCGACCTGGTAGGTCAATTCGGCGCCGGTCTCCTTGCGGACCTTGTCGGCCATGGCATCGATACGGGCCTTCAGCAGATCGAACTCGGGACGCCCCGCGATCAGCGGCACCATGACTTCCGGGTGAACCGGCTTGCCGGTCTTCTTGCCCGCTTCCACTGCCGCCTCGAAAATCGCCTGCGCCTGCATCTCGCAGA
>JAGRLC010000053.1 GCA_020441995.1 Rhodobiaceae bacterium | reverse complement strand
TCGCTGATGCAGATGCCGCGCACGACCGTCGCGGTGCAGAATTTCCGGGACACCGGCAATCCCTACATCGTCGTGCTGACCAACCCGACCACCGGCGGCGTCACGGCGTCCTACGCCATGCTGGGCGACGTTCAGATCGCCGAGCCCGGCGCGCTTATCGGCTTTGCCGGCCCGCGTGTCATCGAGCAGACGATCCGCGAGAAACTGCCGGATGGCTTCCAGAGGGCGGAATACCTTCAGGAACACGGCATGGTCGACATGGTGGTTGCGCGTGGCGAACTGCGCGGTGTTCTGGCCCGGATGTGCCGCATGCTGAAACATGAGCCCGCGTTGGAATCGGCGATAACTCTGCCTGCTCCCGAGCTCGAGCCCGCTCCGGCCGCGGAAGCAGCGGCGCCTGACGCCGGCTGATTAATCCATGGCCAGATCAGACGCCATTCTCGACCGGCTTGCCGGTCTGCACCCGAAGATCATCGATCTTTCATTGGAAAGAATGTGGTCGATCCTGGCCGCGCTCGACCATCCGCACCAGAAATTGCCGCCGGTGATCCATGTTGCCGGCACCAACGGCAAGGGGTCGACGATTGCCTTCATGCGCGCCATGCTCGAGGCGGCCGGCCTTGGCGTGCATGTCTACACCTCGCCGCATCTCGTCCGCTTTCATGAACGCATCCGGCTGGCCGCGCCCGGCGGCGGCAAGCTGGTCACTGAGGCCGAACTGACCGAAGCGCTCGAGCATGTCGAACGGGTCAACGCCGGTGCGCCGATCACGATTTTCGAGATCACCACAGCAGCGGCGCTGCATCTTTTCGCGAAACATCCCGCCGATGTCCTGCTGCTGGAAGTGGGCTTGGGCGGACGCCTCGATGCGACCAATGTGGTCGGCACACCGCTTGCCACGACCATCACCCCGGTCTCGCTCGATCACGCCAATTATCTTGGCGACAAGCTTGCCGGCATCGCGCGCGAGAAGGCCGGCATCATCAAGCCGGGTGTACCTTGCGTTGTTGCGGCGCAGCCCGACGAAGCCATGGACGTGATCGTTGAAGCCGGTGTCGAACGCAATGCCCCGCTGTTCATCTCGGGGCGTGACTGGCAGGCGCGCGGCGAGAACGGGCGCATGGTGTTTCAGGATGAGGACGGCCTGATCGATCTGCCGCTTCCGCGGCTTCCCGGCCGGCATCAGTTCGAGAATGCCGGTGCGGCCATCGCGACGCTCCGGGCAGCGGGTCTGCCGGTTGCGCGCGGACATATCGAAACCGGATTGCTGACCGTGTCATGGCCTGCGCGGATGCAGCCCTTGCCCTCGGGGCCGGTTGTGGACGCGGCGCCCTATGGTTCTGAAATCTGGCTCGATGGCGGCCACAACGCTTCCGCCGGGGTTGCCCTTGCCGAACGGCTGGCGGAAATGGAAGACAGGGACTCACGCCCGCTGGTGCTGGTGTCCGGCATGCTGACGTCGAAAGCCGCGCGCGACTTTTTCGCGCCCTTCGCCGATATCGCCCGCGAAGTGCTGACGGTCGAAATTCCCGGTGAACCGGCAAGTTTCAGCGCCGAAGGACTGGCCGCGGAAGCCATGGCGGCGGGCTTGTCAGCGCGTCCGATGCCCGATCTGCTTACCGCGCTCTCGACCATCAAGGCGGAAGAGCCGCCGCGCATCCTGATCTGCGGCTCGCTTTATTTCGCGGGCCACGTGCTCGCCGTGCAGGACGCGGTACTGGCCTGACGATTCCGGCTCCGGACATGAAAAAGGCGGCACCCGCGGATGCCGCCTTCACGGAATTCAAATTTCGGGATCGGGTCAGATGGCGGCCTGAACCCAGTCGACCAGCTTGCTTTTCGACGACACGCCGATCTGAGTCGAAGCAACTTCGCCATTCTTGAACAGAAGCAGTGTCGGAATGTTGCGGATGCCGTATTTGGACGGAATCTGCATGTTGTTGTCGACGTCGAGCTTCACGATCTTCACCTTGTCGCCCATCTCGTCGGAAATTTCTTCGAGCATCGGTGCGATCTGCTTGCAGGGTCCGCACCATTCGGCCCAGAAATCGACGATCACGGGCTGATCCGATTTCAGGACCTCGGCTTCGAAATCTGCGTCGGTGACTTTGTTGGTGGCCATGTCCTTGTCTCCTGCGTGATGCTCTAAAGCATTTGTTTTGCCGCGCGTTCCAGATGGAAAACCGCCATGCACTTTTCCTGAACACGCTCAGGGGGGAATCGGTAACCGGACTCGCATTCGGGAGTGGGAACGTAGGTAGGCGGGCTGGCAGCGTCAAGGCGCGGCGGCCATGCATCAAACAACGGTGAGGCCTGTCGCCCGCGCCATGTGTCTGATCTATCTTCCATTCTGATAATGCGATGCCGAGGAAGAGACTGTTCGCATGTTGAATAGAGTACCAATGCGGGTTGCCGCTGCTGTTGCGATGGTCTGGCTGGCGCTGGTCTTGCGGGTATTTGCCGCCGAGCCTGGACAACTGGATGCGATCCAGGCCCACACCAGGGCGGAGGCTGGCAAGCTGGTGTTGATCGATGTCCGCACCGAGGAGGAATGGCGCGAAACCGGCATCGGCACGTTCGCCGTGCCCATATCGATGCTCGACCGCGCCTTTCTGCAGAAGCTCGATGCCGCCGTCGGCGGCGACAAGACGAAACCCATCGCGATGATCTGCGCGTCCGGCGTACGCAGCGCAATGGTTGCGCGGGCGCTGGCGAACTACGGGTTCTCGCGGGTCTACGATGTATCCGAAGGCATGGACGGGTCGCGCGCCGGTCCTGGCTGGCTTGCCCGCAAGCTGCCGGTCAAACAGCCCTGATCACCGCGCTTCCATGTACTCCCACACCGGCCCGAACCGGTCGCTGCCCGCTTGCCTGAGACCGAATACGGTTTGGATGGTGTCTTCGTTCAGCGCCTCGTCCGGCGGCCCGTCCGCGGCGATACCGCCAGCGTTCATGATCAGCAGGCGGTCGCTGTATCGTGCCGCCAGTGCAAGGTCGTGGATGGCGGCAATGACCAGTTTGCCGCTGTCGGCAATGCCGCGCAGCAACTGCATGGTCTCGATCTGGTAACGCGGATCGAGCGCTGCGATCGGTTCATCCGCGATCAGAACCGGCGCCTCGACGGCAAGCGCGCGCGCCAGCAGGACGCGGGCCCTTTCACCACCGGACAGAGTATCGACCTGGCGGTCGGCCAGATGCGAGATGCCTGTGGCTTCCATGGCCCGTTTCACCGCTTCATGGCCGCTGTCACGGTCGCGATCGCCATGGGGCAGCCGGCCAAGCGCGACGAGATCGGTCGCGCAAACCGGCCAGGACACCGAAACGATTTGCGGCAGGTAGGCGACAAGACGGGCCCTGTGCGACGGCTGCAGCTCGTGGACCGCTTGTTCGTTGAGCAGGATTTCCCCGCTATGGGGCGCGACCCCGGCAAGAGCGCGCAACAGTGTTGTTTTGCCCGACCCATTGGGGCCGGCCAGCCCTGTCAGCCCGCTTTCAAGGGTCAGGCTGATGCCGCGCACGATCGCGCCCGCGCCCGCATCACGGGCCTCCAGAATCGGCTTCTCCGGGAAAGTCGCGTTCATGATCAGCCGATATCCCGTCTGCGCCGCTCGCGGGCAACGAGCAGGAAAAAGAAGGGTGCGCCGACAAGCGCGGTAAGAACACCGATCTTCAGCTCGTCTATGGTTGGCAGGATGCGCACGCCGATATCGGCAAGCGTCAGGATTGCGGCGCCGGCCAATGCCGATGGAACCAGCAGGGCATCGGGGCGTCCGCCGACAATAGGCCGCACGAGATGCGGCACCACCAGGCCGACAAAGCCGATAACACCCGATACCGCGACCTGCCCGCCCACGGTGAACGCGACGCCGCACAGGAGCGCGATGCGCCGCGCTGGCGTATCCGCACCGAGCGAGCGGGCGGTCTCCTCGCCAAGGGTCAGGGCCGCGACCAGTTTTCTTTGCGACAGCATCAGCGCCATACCGCCGGCGATGAAGGGGAGCGCGATGGCGACATGCACCGGGCCACGGTCGGTGAAAGACCCCAGAAGCCAGAAGGCAATCTCCAGCGCCAGGAAATCGTTCGGTGCGAGGTTGAGCGTCAGCGCCACGAGCGCGCCGGCGAATGTCGACAGGGCAAGCCCCGCTAGAATGACCGTGAGCGGCCGCGCATCGCGCCCCGACAGCCACAGCAGCAGCAGGATGGAGACAAGCGCGGCCAGGATGGACGACAGCGGCAGGATGATGGACCCCGTTCCCGCAAGCCCGAGCGCAAGAATGACCACCGCGCCGAAGGCCGCCGCGTTGCCTGTTCCAAGAAGGTCGGGCGAGGCCAGGGGATTGCGCAATATGCCTTGAAGGGCTGCGCCCGCCATGCCGAGCCCGGCGCCGCAAAGAACCGTAAGCACCGCGCGCGGCAGGCGCAGGTCCTGAACGATCAGGTTCGCCGCCGCGTCGCCGTTCCCGAACAAGGCCATGAGCACGTCCGCGGGCGACAGCGGAGCCGGCCCCGTGACGAGCGAAATGATGAAAGCGGCAATCGCCGCGGCGGCAAGCAGGATCGAAACCATTGCGCCTCATAAACGACAGCGGCCGCCCGTGTGAAGGCGGCCACTGTGAAATTCGTTCAATTCATGCCTAAGCTCTATGAGGCAGATCCTATTTGCGCTCCACCGCGTCGCTCGCGCGGGGCACGTGATAGTAGCTCTCCTCGAAGTTGATCGAGCTGGTGACGATCTGTCCGAACAGCGGCGTGAACGTGTAGCTCGCTTCGGTGAAAATGACGGTGGTTGCGTTTACCGCGATACTCTCCGGCACCGGCAAAATCGTATCCTTGGCGTAAGCGGACTGGTTCTTGCCATCGCTCCACTGCACTTTCGCCTTGCGCTTGTCTCCGTCCTTGGCGTCGGTGATTTCAAGGCTCGACACGCGCAGTTTGATGCTTGACGGATCGTAAGGGGACATCAGCGCGCTGGCGATGTCGAAGATGTTGTTGATTTCAGGCGTTGTGATTTCTTCCGATTGCGCGACGAGGTCACCGATCGAACTTGTCATGACGGAGACCTTGCGGTCGACCATGACGGCCTGGGTGAGGTCCACCGAGCCGAGATAGGCGGTCACCATGATCGGTGCGACAAGGGCGAACTCCACAGCGGCGACACCGCGCTGTTCGTCGATGAAACGTCCGATAATCGGAAGTTTCCGCATCATCCTGACAATGCCGGATTGCGGCGCCGCTCCGGCGCGGTTTGATCTGGCAAGGGGGTGCTGGTTCATCTTCATTGCCTCAGAAGGGCTCATTGCGGAAGGTCATTGCGCTTGCGAGCATGAAGTTGCCGTTGGCGAGATCGCCAAAGCTCACGCTGGCGTGGCCGGGAATGGCCATCAGCGGCACCCACACCGGCCACTCGTAGAAAACGCGCACAACGACGATTTCCTCACGTCCACCCATGTTGAAGGTGAAGTTCTTGTCGTCCAGCTCGCCATCGGTGATCGGCTTGCCCATGTCGACCGAGCTGAAGTCGGCATAGGTTCTCACATCGACCTTGAGACCGCTCTCGCAGTCGAACAGCGTGCCGCTTGCATCGCAGATGGCGTTCTTGAAATCCGAGGCCGTGAAGCCGGATGCCTGCGCCTGCCCCGTGCGGATCAGGCGCGACGCCTGCGATGTTGCGTTATCCAGCACCTGGCCCGAGAAAAAGATCAGGCCAATCTGGATGATGGCGAACATCAGCGCGAAGAACGGCGCCGCAATCAGCCCGAACTCGATCGCCGTCGTGCCGCTTTGATCGCCGGCAAAACGTAATGCATGAGCGTTCCGGCCTGCTGGCCGTGCGGCGGGTGCGCCGCATGTGGTTCTGGATTTTTTGCGCATCACTTGAAACCACGATTCCGCGATTGAAAGGGCGGCGGAACGGAGGACCCCACTCGCACGGCCGCAGCCGCCATGTTTGACGGATGGCATCAAGATAAGCGCGAAGAGTTTCTGAACTCTTCCACCAACGGAGAGGAATTGCCATTCAAGGATAACGAATGACTAACCGGTTACCGCGCAAGGCAAATTACTGCTTTGCCTGCGCCCGGCCCATGTCCAGTGTGCCGGCCACCTGGGCCTGCAGGTTGGTGAAGGCCTCGGTTGCATCACCGGCCCGCAGTGTGCGCTCGCAAACCGGGGCGCAGGTGTAGGACAGCCGGTTGGGGCCCTTGTGGATGGTGAGCGTGTCGGTGGGCGTTGAAACCGCAAGATCGGCCTCATGCACGATCTTGCCGAGCGAATCGAGAACGATCAGGTTCGTCTCGCCGAAGGACTTGCCGGTGATGATCAGCGTCGTCTGGTCGTAGACGGCGGCATCGGCGATGGTCGGATTGCCGATGATCACCGTGTCGACAGGTACGTCGAGCCGGACGAGCTGGGCGCGGTCGACGCCCAGAAGGAGTTTCTCGGCAAGGGCCTGGGAGGACATGAGCGCACCGGGCAAGATCACCAGCATTGCGGCAACAAGCGAGCGGGCAGTCTTTAAGGATGCGGTCATGAGGGTACTCCTTGCCGGCTGATGCGGCGCCAGGGACGCAGGCAAACTCACTCCTATAAAGCGCGTGATTGGTTAATCATTCGAAAACATCGCGATGGCGCGCGGATGCCGTTCCGGTGTCCGGTGCTCGCGCGTGAATCTATAAAGCAAAACCCAATAATGGCCGGGCTTATTGCCTGTCGGCGGGAGGGGCGGAATCTCTAGCGTTTATATTGACCCGGCATTAACCGCTTTTGCCGCTGCGGCAGGAAAAGACTTTTTTAGCCGTTCCGGTTAAGCGCTCTGAAAGACCCTCATGTGTAGGTTCATCGCCGTACAGAGGCGGAACACATACCGCCTTGCAAACAACGGTTGGAACTAGGAGTAGAGTACAATGAAAGCCGTCTTCAAGAATTTCGCCAAGGATGAATCCGGTGCAACCGCCATCGAGTATGGCCTGATCGCTGCCGGCATTTCGGTTGCCATCATGACGATCGTTTACTCGATCGGTGGCAGCCTTGTGACCAAGTTCACGGCCATCAACACCAAGCTGCAGTAAGCCTGACGGTTTACGCGCTGATTTCAAGGGCCGCCGCGGCAACGCGGCGGCCCTTTTACTTGCCGCACGGCTTTCCGGAAAAGCGCCTTGAGACAACCGAATGTTTAGGGTCGCCTGCTAACCTCTTCGACGATCCGCCTGTCAGGCGTCTTCAAGTTCGTGAAGCTGGAGTTTTCGCCCGTGAAGTTGCTGCTCGTCTATGTGTTCCCGTTCGCCATGGCGATGGCGGCGTTTCTCGATCTGCTGACGATGAAACTGCCGAACCGGTTCGTGATTGCGTTCGCAGCTCTGTTTTTCCCGGCAAGCCTTGCCGTGGGCATGCCGCTTGAGCAGATCGGCATGCATGTGGCGGCCGGAGCCGCGATGCTTGCCGTCGCATTCCTGCTTTTCATTCCAGGCTGGATCGGAGGCGGTGACGCAAAGTTCTTTGCCGCGGCTTCTCTTTGGCTCGGCTGGGGCACGCTTCTTGAATATGCGCTCTTTGCCGGCATTCTCGGCGGGTTCCTAACCCTGGCGATCATCGGGGCGAGGTCGATCCCCCTGCCGGTATTCCTTGTCCGCCAGGAATGGGCGTATCGCCTGCACCATCCAGAAACCGGAATTCCCTACGGTATCGCCATGGCCTTTGCCGGCCTGCTGGTATTTTCGAGTTCTCCCTGGGCGGCCGCAATAGGCATGTAACCTTCGTGTCCTGCCAATTTCACCCCGGCGGATTGATTAGACCTCGTTAACCATAATTTGACTCATCCCCCTCTAAGCTCCGGCACGAGTAGCCTTAGTGCCAGTAGTCCGGAGCATAGTGATGCGTTCTGCACGGTTGATCATTCTCGCCATTGCGCTTGTCGCGGGCGCTGTTGCGTTCATGCTTGTTCGCAGCATTTCCAAGGCCCCTGAAACAGAGGTCGTCGAGGTCGCAAAGACCGTCGACGTCATGGCTGTTCTCGTGGCCGCGAAGGATCTCAAGCCGGGCAGCGTGATTTCTCCCAAGGATTTGGAATGGCAGGATTGGCCGGAATCGAGCACTCCCAGTCTCATCCGCAAGAATGAACGCCCCGAAGCCATTGACGAGATGAAAGGCGCGGTCGTGCGCTCCGAGCTCGTCAAGGGCGAACCGATCCGCCTGTCGAAAGTCGTCAGTGTCGGTTCCGGCGGATATCTTTCCGCTGTACTGCCACCCGGAAAGCGCGCGATCTCCACGGCCGTTTCTCCGGAAACCGGAGCCGGCGGGTTCATTCTTCCCAATGATCGCGTGGATGTCATCCTGACCCGCCGCGAGAACGATCCCTATAAGGACGGCAAGGAGGTCATGATCTCCGACACGGTCCTGCGCAACGCCCGCGTTCTGGCGATTGACCAGACGGTCGAGGAACAGAATGGCGAGACCGTTGTCGTCGGGTCCGTTGCGACGCTTGAGCTTGACCCCGAGCAGGCTGAAACGCTGGCGCTTGCGCAGCGCATGGGCGAACTGTCCCTGACCCTGCGTTCCATCCTCGATGGCAAGGAACCCAGCGACACCGCCAGCAACCTGAATGCGTCGCGCCGCGGCAATACCGTCAAGATGGTGCGCTTCGGCATCGCCACCCAGGTCACGGGCTCGCAGTGAGAGTAAGTGTGAAAACAGCCATGTCGTACATGCAGACAAGCAATAACCCCAAGCGGGTCATGACGTTCCTGAGGCGGATGGTCGCCGCTGCCTGCCTTGCGTCCGCAGCTGTTTTGTCGGGACCTCTCGTGTCAGCCGTTCATGCGGCCGACCAGAGCGTCGCGCTGGCTGACTATGGCGCGCGCTCGGTGAAGCTTGGCCTTAACAAGTCGCTTGTTGTCGACTTGCCCCGCGATGCGCGTGACGTTCTTGTATCGAGCCCGAAAGTGGCCGATGCGGTCATGCGCTCGACGCGCCGCGCCTATCTGATCGGCATGGAAGCGGGCGAGACAAACGTCTTCTTTTTCGACGCCAACGGCGAACAGATCGCGGCCCTGGAAGTGGTGGTGGCGCGCGATACCATGGCGCTGAGCAGGTCGATCGCGCAGCTCGTTCCCGGCTCCGATGTCCATGTGGAATCCATGAACGACAACATCGTGCTGACCGGCAGCGTCCGTACGCCGCTCGATGCCCAGAAGGCATTCGATCTTGCCGCCCGCTATGTCGGTGACAAGGAGAAAGTGCTGTCGATGATCGGCGCCGAAGGCTCCGAACAGGTTGCCGTCAAGGTGCGGATCGTTGAGGTCAAACGCTCGACATTGAAGCAATTCGGCATCGATTTCCCAGGCGCCATCAATGGCGTGGCTACCAACATTCTGTCCGCCGGTTCGTTTTCCGGCATTCTCGGCACGGCCAACGCATTCGGCGCAACCAACAGCACGCCCCCGAATATCTTCGCCGGTTCCTGGACCAACGGCAGCGGCGATTCCATCGGTCTTGCGATCCGGGCGCTGGAAAAGCAGGGCATTCTGCGCATCCTGGCTGAGCCGACGCTGTCGGCCATTTCAGGTGAGTCCGCCAAGTTCCTCGCGGGTGGCGAGTTCCCGATTCCCGCCGGCCGCGACAGCGATGGCAATATCATCATCGAATACAAGGAATTCGGTGTCGGGCTTGGCATCAGCCCCGTGGTCATGTCGGGCGAGCGCATCTCCCTGCGCGTATCGTCGGAAGTCTCGGAACTCTCCGACGAGGACCAGATCACGCTGGGCACGATCTCGATTCCCTCGATCACGGTGCGCCGCGCGGAGACGACCGTTGAAATGCCGTCCGGCGGCTCCCTGGTCATTGCCGGTCTGATCAAGCAGGACCGCAATCACGTCATCAACGGCCTGCCCGTCGTCAAGGACCTGCCCGTTCTCGGAGCGTTGTTCCGCTCAACCGATTTCGTCAACAACGAGACCGAAATGGTGGCGATCGTCACGCCCTATCTGGTCAAGCCGGTGGCGCAGCGCGAGCTGACGACGCCTGACGAAAACCTGCACGCCCCGAACGATCACGAGAATTACCTGCTGGGTCGCCTCAACAAGATTTACGGCGTGTCCGGAAGCCATCCCCAGGGGCCCTATCACGGCCAGGTCGGGTTCATAGTCAAGTAAGCCGCAAAGCCGGTGGAGAGTAACATGTATCGTTTGGTCAAGATGGTTCCGCCCGCCCCGGCAATGCGCCGCGCGATGCTTGGCATGACAGTTGCCGCTGTTGCGCTCACTGTGGCCGGCTGCAAGATGAATTCGGCCGGCCATACCGGCGCTGTGCCGCTCGGTTACGAGGAGCGTCACCCGATCACCGTCGGTTATCAGCCGGTCGGCATCATCGTTCATGCCGACCCCTATGCAAGCGGGCTGACCGCGCAGGACGCAACCCAGGTCGCGGCCCTTGCGCGCCAGTACCGCAACACGGGACAGGGCGTGATCTACCTGCAGGCGCCAAGCGGCTCCGGGGCCGAGTCCGCGGTGCATGCGAGCGCGTCCCAGATCAGGCAGATTCTCGGCCGCGAAGGGGTCGATCCCTCTACCCTGGCTGTGCACACCTACCGTTCGGACGGCGGCTACGGGCCGGTGCCGATGAAACTGATGTTCTATCGCTACTCGGCGGAAGCCGGCCCATGCGGCGAATGGCCGGACAATGTTTCCCACAATCCGTCCAATGCGCCGTATCAGAATTTCGGCTGCGCATCCCAGCGCAACCTCGCCGCCATGGTTGAGGATCCGCGCGATCTGGTCGGGCCGCGCGGCGACGGGCCGCGTGATGCCATGCGCCGCGCCACGGTTCAGGACAAGTACCGCAAGGGCGAGGATCCCGCGACGGTTTACAAAGACGAGGGTGTCGCAGTTAGCGAGGTCGGCGGGCAATGACGCTAGCATACGAACACGAAGAGTATGATGAGCCGCGTGCCGACACCTCTGCGCAGCAGGCGGCGACACTTCTGCCGCGCATTTCCATTCAGGCCTTCTGCGAGACCCGCGATGTTCTCGAGGCTTTGGAAGAGGCGCGCGCCGACCGGCGCACAAGCCGGACACAGATGAGCGTCCAGATGGGCGGTGTGGCGGCGGCTGTGGATCTCTATAGGGAAGCGCCCACTCCCGATGTCGTGGTGCTGGAATCCATGGCGGGTGGCCAGCGCCTGCTGGATGATCTCGAGCGGCTGGCGGATGTTTGCGACGCGGAAACGCAGGTCATCATCATTGGCCATGCCAATGATGTGATGCTCTATCGCCAGTTGCTTTCACGCGGTATCAGTGAATATCTCATTGCGCCTATCGGTCCCGTCGACGCGATCGCCGCCATGTGCCGCCTTTACGCCCAGGAAGGCGAACAGCATGCCGGCAGGTCTATCGCGGTTATCGGTGCCAAGGGCGGTGTCGGTGCGTCGACTGTCGCCCATAACTTCGGCTGGGCCATGTCCCAGGACCTGTTGAAGAACGTGGCGATCGCCGACCTCGATCTTCCATTCGGAACCGCGGGCCTCGATTTCAACCAGGACCCGAGCCAGGGCATTGCCGATGCGATCTTCGCCGGCGACCGGCTCGATGAATCCCTGATCGACAAGCTGCTTTGGAAATGCACCGACCGGCTCAGCCTGTTCACGGCGCCGGCCACGCTCGACCGCGACTACGATCTGGAGTTCGAATCCGTCGAGCAGGTGATCGACATTGCGCGAACCCTGGTTCCGCATCTTATTCTCGACATGCCGCACCAGTGGAACGCATGGACGCGACAGACCTTGATGAGCGCGGACGACATCATCATCGTTGCGGCGCCCGATCTCGGCAACCTGCGTAACGCCAAGAACCTTGTTGATCTGCTGACCCAGCAGCGCCGCAATGACCGCCAGCCGTTCCTCGTTCTCAATCAGGTCGGGATTCCGAAGCGTCCGGAAATTGCGCCGCGTGAATTCGCCGCCGCGCTCAATCTGGAACTCGCCGCGGAAATTGCTTTCGAACCGCAGCTCTTCGGCACCGCGGCCAACAACGGCCAGATGATTTCGGAGACCCAGGGCACCGCCAAGGCGTCGGATGCCTTCCGTGACCTTGCGCGCGTGGTTGCCGGCCAGCCGGATGCGCCGCGCGGCGCCAACACACTGATCGCCCAGCTGATGGCTAAGCTGAAGCGGTCGAAGGACAAATAAACCTAAGCGAAACCTGACATGTTCGGACGACGCGGAAATACATCACCGGGAGGGATCGGACGACCGAAGCAGGGCTTCGGCGCTACGCGCGAACGCGCGCCCGATCTGGACCCGGCTCCCGCGCAGGCTCCAATTGCGCCGGAACCGCCCGCTCCGAAGCCGGTGGAAACGGAATTACCTCCGCCTCCCGGCGCGGCGGCGGATTTGAAGCCGCTGGCGGGCGAGCAGATACCCTCGACGCTGGCAGATTTCGGCACCATGCGTGACGCTGATCCGAGCAGCATGCCGGCTGCGGAAAGCTTCGGCAGGGAACTCCCGGCGGACGATCTGCCCGTACAGCAGAAACAGGTGCGCGCCGACAAGGCCGAGAAGCCGGCAAAGCCGGCTGCCTCCCGGGCGCGCTCGGAAGACTATTACGACATGAAGACGCAGATTTTCTCTGCGCTCATCGATGCCATCGACCTGTCGCAGCTTGCGCGCATGGACGCCGATACCGCGCGCGATGAAATCCGCGATATTGTCAGCGAAATCATCGCGCTGAAGAATGTGGCGCTGTCCATTGCCGAGCAGGAGGATCTGCTCGACGACATATGCAACGACGTTCTTGGCTATGGTCCGCTGGAGCCCTTGCTGGCCCGCGACGATATCGCCGACATCATGGTCAATGGCGCGGACACGGTTTACATCGAAGTCAACGGCAAGATCGAGCAGACCAATGTCCGCTTCCGCGACAATTCGCAGTTGCTCAACATCTGCCAGCGCATCGTCAGCCA
>JAGRLC010000007.1 GCA_020441995.1 Rhodobiaceae bacterium | reverse complement strand
GTCATGTCGCTGGTGATCTTCACCGCGCTGGTCGGCATGGTGGCTGCGCCGGGCAGCCTGCATCCGGTTCTTGCCGTCACGGCGTTGCTTTGCATTGCCGTTGGCGCCGGGGCTTCTGCCGCGCTCAACATGTGGTACGACGCCGACATTGACGCGGTCATGGGCCGCACGCGGTTGCGCCCCGTGCCGCGCGGTGCGGTCACCGGCGAAGAGGCCCTGGCCTTCGGCCTGATCCTGTCGGCCTTTTCCGTATTGACGCTGGGCCTTCTGGTCAGCTGGGCGGCAGCCGCACTGCTCGCCTTCACGATCTTCTTCTATGCCGTCATCTACACGATGTGGCTTAAGCGCTCGACGCCGCAGAACATCGTCATTGGCGGCGCCGCGGGCGCCTTTCCTCCGATGATCGGATGGGCGGCGGTGACGGGTGGCGTCTCGGTTGAGAGCATCGTGCTCTTCCTGCTGATCTTCTTCTGGACGCCGCCGCACTTCTGGGCGCTGGCCCTCTACAAATCCGAGGACTATGCCCGCGCCGGCGTTCCCATGCTGCCAGTGGTCGCCGGCGACAAGGCGACCCGTAGCCAGATCTGGCTTTATTCGCTGTTGCTGGCGCCGCTCGGCCTCACGCCTGCCGCGGTTGGATTGGGCGGCCCGCTTTATCTCGCCGTTTCGGCTGTTCTCGGCGTTCTGTTTCTCGTCCTTGCCTGGCAGGTGCGTGTCAGCGAGGGCGCGGTCGCTGCAAAGCGCCTCTTCGCCTTTTCGATCCTCTATCTCTTCCTGCTGTTTGCGCTTCTGCTTGCAGAACCGATGATCGGCATTGTGCCCTTCGCGCCCGTGCTGGGGGGCATGTCGTGACCATGGTTCAGGACAGCCGCGATGATGCGCCGCAGGAGCAGGACGAAACGTTTTTCAAGCGCCGCCGCGCCCGCTCGATTGCGATTGCGCTCGTGCTCGCGGGGATGGTGGTGCTGTTTTATGTTGTGACGCTGGTGAAGATGGGCGCCGGCCTGTTCGACCGCCCGCTATAGGAAACGCATAGGGTGACGCAGAAAACCGCAGACAAGACCGGAAAAAAGAACGTGGCATCGCTGCGCACGGTCTTTATTTGCGTGTCGATCGTTGCGGTCATGACCGGCCTGTCGTTCGCGGCTGTGCCGCTCTACAACCTGTTCTGCCGCACCACCGGCTTCGGCGGCACGACGCTTCGCGCCGACGCCGGCATCGGCGCCGATCAGGTTCTCGATCAGACCATTTCGGTGCGTTTCGATGCCAATGTGTCGAATGACCTGAACTGGAGCTTCCGTCCCGAGGTTCACGAGACGCGCCTGAAAATCGGCGAGAACGCGATGATGGTCTACGTGGCCCGCAACAAGTCGGACCACAAGACGACCGGAACGGCGGCCTTCAACGTTACGCCGGCTCTCGCCGGGCAGTATTTCGTCAAGATCGCCTGTTTCTGCTTTACCGAACAGACGCTGGAACCTGGCGAGCAGGTCGACATGCCTGTCACCTATTACATTGATCCGGCCATCGTCGATGATCCGGATCTGAAGCATTTGCCGGAAATAACGCTGTCCTACACGTTTTTCCCGGCAGAGGAATCGGAAAGCCCGTCCGTATCGCAGGCGCCGGCATCGTCCTCGCCGCTTGATCAGGGCAAGAAGGGCAGCTAGGACACAAACTTAAGATGAGGGGGCCGGCTGGGCCGCGCCCGATGGGGGAGAAGAACTTCAAATGGCTCATGCACAGAACCACGATTACCATCTCGTAGATCCGAGCCCCTGGCCGGTCATTGGCTCGGTGTCGGCATTCATTCTGGCCGTCGGCGCGATCCAGTTCATGCATGGCGCAAGCGCCTTGTATGTCATCCCCGGATTTCTCGGCGTTCTCTACACCATGCTCATGTGGTGGCGGGATGTGGTGCGCGAGGCCGAGTATGGCGGCCACCACACCAAGGTTGTGCAGCTTCACCTGCGCTACGGCATGATCATGTTCATCGCCTCCGAGGTGATGTTCTTCGTTGCCTGGTTCTGGGCCTATTTCGATGCCTCGCTGTTTACGGGCGAGGAAATCCAGTACCTGCGCCTTGAGCACACCGGCGGCCAGTGGCCCCCTGAAGGCATCCAGTCCTTCGATCCCTGGCACCTGCCGCTGATCAATACGCTGATCCTTCTGACGTCGGGCACGACCGTGACCTGGGCGCACCATTCGCTGATTCATGGCGATCGCAACGGCCTGAAGTGGGGCCTGATCTCCACCATCGCGCTGGGCGCTCTGTTCACCTGCGTGCAGGCGTATGAGTACAGCCACGCCGCGTTCGGCTTCTCCGACAACATTTACGGCGCGACCTTCTTCATGGNNTCATGGCGACCGGCTTCCACGGCGCGCACGTGCTGATCGGTACGATCTTCCTGATCGTTTGCCTGCTCCGCGCGCTGGCCGGCCACTTCAAGCCCGATCACCACTTCGGCTTTGAGGCTGCCGCCTGGTACTGGCACTTCGTCGACGTTGTCTGGCTGTTCCTGTTCGTTTGCATCTACGTCTGGGGTGCCGGCACGCCTGCCGCGCACTGACGTGGAACGCATAAAGGTTTGAAAGCGGGGGAGGGCGGTTATCACCGCCCTTCTTCTTTTTGGGCGGGACAGCTTCTGAAAGGTGATTGACCCATGAGCGGCGGACATTACGACCTCGGACAAAAGCCCGGTGGCGGCAGTGGCCTTTCGGGAAAATGCCCCCGTTGCGGACGCGGCAAGCTGTTCTCCGGCTACCTCAATCTGCGTGAGAACTGCGATGTTTGCGGGCTGGATTATTCCTTCGCCGATTCAGGCGATGGCCCGGCTGTCTTCGTTATCCTGATCATCGGCTTCATCATCGTCGGCCTGGCGCTTTGGGTCGAGATTGCCTACCAGCCGCCCTACTGGGTGCACGCGGTCTTGTGGCTGCCGCTTCTGCTCATAATGTCGCTCGGATTGCTGCGCATCCTGAAGGGATGGATGATCGCCCAGCAATACCGGCACAAGGCCGCGGAAGGCCGTCTCGATCAGGGGGGCGATGGCGCGTGAGCGCGCAGACGAATCGCCGCGCAATCGTCATTGCCAGCATCTGCACCGCGATAGGCGTTGCGATTGCCGCCTCGCTCGGCGTCTGGCAGTTGCAGCGTCTTGCCTGGAAGCAGGACATCCTAGCGAAGATCGATCAGCGCATCCATGCCGAGCCGGTGCGCCCGGACACGCTGCATCTGCAAATCCAGAACCGCGAGGACGTCGAATACACCCGCGTCCGCGTGCGCGGATATTTCGATCAAGACCGCGAGATTCATTTCTACGCGCCGGGTCCGGAAGGGCCGGGCTGGCAACTCGTTACCCTGTTCCATGAGACGAACGGCCGGCTTTACTTCGTCAATCGCGGTTATGTCGCCCAAGGCCGTCTTGCCGAGGCCGCCCGCCCGCAAGGCGAAGCCGAGATCACCGGGCTGCTGCGCCCCTATAACCGCCGCAATGCATTCACGCCCGCAAACAACATCGCTGAAAACCAATGGTATTGGTATGAGTACGATGCGATGCGGGACTACGTCTACGAGACATGGCAGCAGCGTAACGCCGTCGATCTCTTTCCCTTCGTGATCGAGGAAGAACCCTCCTCCGGCAGTTATCCGGCGGGCGGTGTGACAATCCTCAATATTCCCAACAACCATCTGCAATATGCGTTGACGTGGTTCGGGCTGATGCTGGCGCTGGCCGGTGTTTACACCGTCTGGCTTTTCCGCCAGCTGCGCGATCAATGATGTTTTCCTTGTGCCCTCAAACAGGTAGGGTCCAGACCCCGGATTGGACCGGGCAACCAACTGGAGTGTTTGAAGAACCGTGCGGTATGTAAGCACAAGGGGGGAAGCGCCGGCGCTCGGCTTTGCCGATGTGGTTCTGGCGGGCCTTGCCCGCGATGGCGGCTTGTATGTTCCCGAAACCTATCCGCAGATCGATGCGCAGACGATTGCCGGGTTCGATGGCAGGCCTTACGCGGAGGTCGCCGAAGCGGTCATCTCGCCTTTCGTTGGCGGTGAAATTGAATCCTCCGCGCTTGCCGCGATGATTCGCGAGGCCTACGCCACCTTCCGTCACCCCGCCGTGGCGCCGCTTGTCCAGCTCGACAGCGGCAAATGGCTGATGGAGCTGTTCCACGGCCCCACGCTCGCCTTCAAGGACGTGGCGATGCAGCTTCTGGCCCGCATCATGGATCACGTGCTTGAACAGCGCGATCAGCGCGCAACGATTGTCGGCGCGACCTCGGGCGATACCGGCGGCGCGGCGATCGAGGCTTTTCGCGGCCGCGCCCGCACCGATGTCTTCATCCTGTTTCCGACGGGGCGTGTCTCAGATGTCCAGCGCCGGCAGATGACCACCGTTGGCGATGCCAATGTCCACGCCCTGTCGATCGACGGCAATTTCGATGATTGCCAGCGCATCGTGAAGGCCATGTTCGTCAACCCCACGTTCCGCGACACGGTTGCGCTGTCGGGTGTCAATTCGATCAACTGGGGCCGGATTGTCGCTCAGGCGGTCTATTACTTCACCGCCGCCGCCGCGCTAGGGAGCCCGCACCGCAAGGTCGCGTTCTCCGTGCCCACCGGCAACTTCGGCGATGTGCTGGCCGGCTACGTCGCCGCCCGCATGGGACTGCCCATAGACCGCCTGATCGTATCGACCAATGTCAACGACATCCTCAAGCGCACTCTCGACACGGGCCGCTCCGAGGCTCGCAGTGTCACGGCCACCGCAAGCCCGAGCATGGACATCCAGGTATCGAGCAATTTCGAGCGTTTGCTGTTCGAGGAATCGGGTCGCGATGCGGCTTCCGTTCGCGCCATGATGGCGGGACAGGCGCAATCGGGCATGTTCACGATTCCCGATGGCACGCTCTCCGGCATCCGCCGTCGCTTCGATGCCGAACGCTGCGACGAGGCTGGGACGGCTGCAATCCAGTCGGACCTGCTGAAATCGGCGGGCTACCTTGCCGATCCGCACACCGCTGTCGGGTTTGCCGGTGCGAAGAGTTACAAGGGCGATGCGCCGGTTGTGAGCCTGTCGACGGCGCATCCGGCAAAGTTCCCCGATGCCACCCGTGCTGCAACGGGCGTGACGCCGGGCCTGCCGGACTGGCTGTCCGATCTGCATGAGCGCGAAGAGCGCATGACGCGGCTGCCGGCGGATCAGAAGACCGTCGAAGACCATATTCTGGCGCATGCCCGCGCCGCGAAGGAAAGTGCATGACCGATTCCGTCCGCATGACCCGGCTCGATAACGGCATCCGTGTCGTCACCGAGGCCATGCCGCATCTCAAGACCGCCTCGCTTGGCATATGGGCGGGGGCCGGCGCGCGCAATGAAGCGCTTCGCGAGCACGGTATTTCCCATCTACTCGAACACATGGCTTTCAAGGGCACACAACGGCGCTCGGCGGCGCAGATCGCCGAGGAGATCGAGCAGGTTGGCGGCGATCTCAATGCCATGACCGGTCATGAGAGCACGGCCTATTACGCCCGCGTTCTTGCCGAGGACGTGCCGCTTGGCCTCGATATCCTTTCAGACATCCTGACCCATTCGGTTTTCGACGAAACCGAACTGGCGCGGGAACAGAATGTCATCGTGCAGGAGATCGGCGCGGCCTACGACACGCCCGACGACATCGTCCACGACCTGTTCCAGGAGGCGGCTTTCGAAGGACAGACACTCGGCCGGCCGATCCTCGGGACGCCGGAAACTGTGAGAAGTTTCAGCCCCGCTGACCTTCATGCCTATCTGGACGGTCATTATCGCGGGCCGGACATGATCGTCGCTGGCGCGGGTGCGGTCGATCACGACCGGATTGTTGAACAGGCCGCGGGGCTTCTTGGCGGGATTTCCGCCGAAAAGGGCGCTGAGCCCGAGCCGGGCCGCTTCACCGGCGGTGAGCGCCGCGACTTGCGTGACCTGGAACAGGCCAACATCGTTCTGGGCTTTCCTGCGCCGGCTATTGGCGATCCGGATTTCTATGTCGCGCGCGCGGCTGCGGGCGTGCTGGGCGGAGGCATGTCGTCGCGGCTGTTCCAGGAAGTGCGCGAGAAGCGCGGCCTGTGCTACTCGATTTATGCGTTCTCCATGGCGTTTCAGGACACGGGCCTTCTGGCGGTCAGCGCCGCAACGGGCGCGGAAGATTTGCGCGAGCTGGTTGATGTGACCCTTGCGGAACTGCAGCGCGCCGGTGAAGGCATCGGTGAAACCGAGACCGACCGCGCCAAGATGCAGCTCAAGGCCTCGATCCTTATGAGCCAGGAAAGCCCGTCGAGCCGTGCGGGCCAACTGGCGCGGCAACTGCTGATGCTGGGCCGCACGGTGCCGTCCGACGAGATCGTGGCGCGCATCGACGCGGTGACCACGGACGAGATTGCGGCATTTCTGAAGAACATGCTGACGCATCTGCCGGCCTTGTCTGCGGTGGGGCCGGTTGGCGTGCTTGATCCCGTTGAGGATATCGCGAAACAATTGGGCGGCAGACAGGCGGCATAGGTCAGGGCCCCGGCCCTGGCTGGTCTATAGGAAATGCGCGGATATGGTTTTCCTGCGATCGGTGAGCAGTGATTTCGGACCGTCTGTTTATGCGGACGGCATCCGGCTGCGCGCGCCGCAAACGGCCGACTATGCCGCGTGGGCGGAGCTGCGTGCGCGAAGCCGCGCATTCCTGACGCCATGGGAGCCGACATGGCCGTCGGATGACCTGACGCGCACCTCCTTCCGCCGCCGCATCCGCCGCTATGTGCAGGAGATCCGCGAAGATCTCTCTTATCCTTTTTTCGCCTTCAGCGAAGAAACCGGAGACTTGCTGGGCGGTATCACGCTTGGCAATGTCCGCCGTGGCGTCACCCAGTCGGCGGCGATGGGCTACTGGATCGGCGAACCCCACGCCAATCAGGGGTTTATGAGCCTGATTGTTCCCGCCATAACGGAGTTTGCGTTTTCCCGGCTGCGCCTTCATCGGGTCGAGGCGGCTTGTCTTCCCACCAATCAGGCGTCTATACGCCTGCTGGAGAAATCCGGGTTTACCCAAGAAGGGTATGCCCGCCGATACCTGTGTATAAATGGCGCGTGGCAGGACCATCTCCTCTACGCGATGGTTCATGATGATCCGCGCTCCCGGGCGCGGTGACGCATAACCGGCTGGAGTAACTGCGTTTGTCCGGATCAACGCACGCGCGATCGATGACGAAGAGCCCGGCGCCACTGGCGCTTGCGGGTTTCTTTTGCGCGTGCGTCTTGTTTGTCCTGGCGCTTGCCGTTCCGGCCCATGCGCTCGATACGGTGACGGTCCGGCCGGAAGCCGCCGCGATCGACCTGACACACACTGTCGATGAATGGCCCCGCCATGGCGACCGTATCCAGGTTTCGACCGCTCCGGGACCCGATGGCATTGTCCGCCGTATCGAGGTGCGCGCCAGCGAAACCGGGAAAAACGCGTCCTGGGTGGTGTTCTCGCTCGGCAACAATTCCGACGAACAGCTCGACCGCATTCTGGTCGCGCCGCACTTCCGCCTCGTCGGCTCCGGTATCCTGCGGCCCGATCTTGGAAGTTCGCGCATTGCCGCCATCACGCCAAGCCAAGGGTTTCGCCCCGACCGGCAGGACGCGCCCGATGCGGACATTTATCTGATCACGCTCGACCCGGGCACGGTTGTCACCTATGTCGTCGAACTGACCGGCGATCGCCTGCCCCAGCTGCGGCTGTGGAAAGAAGAGGCCTACAAGGACAAGGCCAACTCGCTGACCCTTTATCAGGGCATGGTGCTGGGTATCGCGGGCCTGCTGGCGCTGTTCCTGACGATTCTCTTTGTCGTGCGCGGCACGATGATGTTCCCGGCCGCCGCCGCGCTGGGTTGGGCCGTGCTGGCCTACATGTGCATCGACTTCGGTTTCTGGCACAAGCTGTTCTCCGTCACCCGCGCCGATGACCAGCTTTTCCGCGCCGGCGCCGAGACGATCATTGCCGGATCGCTGGTTCTGTTCTTCTTCGTCTATCTCGGCTTTGGCCGCTGGCGGCTGCGCCTGCTCTCAGCGGTTGTCATCTGGTGCGGCATCATCGCCCTGATTCTGGCCCTTGCGGCCATCGACCCCTCGACCGCCGCCGGGCTGTCGCGCTTTATCCTCGGCATTGCCGGTATCGCCGGTCTCGTGGCGCTCCTCTATCTCTCGTTGCGCGGCTATGACCGCGCGATTCTGCTCGTGCCGACATGGCTGTTGCTGCTCGGCTGGCTGTTCGGCGGATGGCTGGTCGTCACCGGACGCATCGAGAACGACCTTGCCGCCCCGGCGCTCAACGGCGGTATGGCGCTGGTTGTGCTCTTGATCGGCCTGACCGTCATGCAGCACGCCTTTGCCGGTGTTGCCATCGGAACCGGGTTCCTGCCCGACCTTCAACGCAAGGCGCTGGCCCTGATCGGCGCCGGCGACTACGTGTTCGACTGGGACGTGGCGCGCGACCGGCTGTTCGTCGGGACCGAGATTGCAGACCGGCTCGGCGTGCCGCCAGAGCAGATCAGCGGCAATGTGCGCAAGTGGCATGAAATCCTTCATGCCGCTGACCGCGACCGCTTCCGGGCGACGCTGGAAACCGTTGTCGAGCTGCGCCGTGGCCGGGTACAGCAGGATGTGCGCCTGCGCTCCGCCGACGGGCATTACCTATGGGTGCGCACCAAGCTGCGCCCCATCCTCGGCGCTGACGGTGAAATCCAGCGCATCGTCGGCACCCTGACCGACGTCACCGACGCCAAGACGTCGGAAGAGCGGATGCTGCACGATGCGGTTCACGACAATCTGACAGGTCTGCCGAACCGCGAGATTTTCCTCGACCGTCTCGAAGCGGCGTTGTTGAGGGCGCGTGAAAACGACGGGCCGAACCCGACTGTTTTCGTCATCGACATCGACAAGTTCCGGCAGGTCAATGATTCCATCGGCATCGCAGGAGGCGACGGCGTACTGCTGACACTGGCGCGCCGTCTTCAAAGGCTGCTCAAGCCGCAGGACACGCTGGCGCGGCTGTCGGGCGATCAGTTCGGCCTGATCCTGGTATCGGAGACGGAAGCCCCCCGCGTCGAGGCCCTTGCCGAAGGCGCCCGCAAGGCGGTCCGCGCGCCGATGAGTTTCGCGGGCAAGGAGATGTTCCTGACCGCGACGATCGGCATAGCCAGGTTCGACGGCTCCAAGCGCAAGCGCGAGGAACTGCTCGAGGATGCCGAGATCGCCATGTTCTACGCCAAGCGTCTCGGACCGGACCGTACCGAAAGCTACCGCCCGATCATGCGCTCCTCCGGCGCCGACCGTCTGTCGCTGTCGAGCGAGCTGCGCCGCTCAATCCAGTCCGGCGAAATCGACCTCGTGTATCAGCCCATCGTCCGCCTCGCGGACAAACGCATCGCGGGCTTTGAGGCTCTCGCGCGCTGGGATCACCCGCGCTTCGGGCGGCTCAATCCGCAGGAATTCATCGAGATCGCCGAGGAAAACGGCCTGATTGTCGAAATCGGCCTGCTGGCGATGGACAAGGCGGCCAACCAGCTCACCTCGTGGCAGAAGACGGTGGGTGACGAGCGGCAGATTTTCGCCAGCGTCAACATGTCGAGCAAGCAGCTGCTGCGGCACGATCTGGTCAACGACGTGAAATCGGTCATGACCCGCAACGGTCTTGAGCCAGGCTCGCTGAAGCTGGAATTGACCGAATCCATCGTCATGGAAAATCCCGAGCACGCCGCCAAGATTCTCGCCAAGGTGCGCGAGACGGGCGCAGGGCTGTCGCTCGACGATTTCGGAACCGGCTACTCCTCGCTCAGCTACCTGCAGCGCTTCCCCTTCGATACGGTCAAGATCGACAAGTCCTTTGTGCGTCAGAACGGTTCAGGCGCGCGGCCCGTCATCCTGCGTTCGATTGTCGGCCTTGCCCACGACCTCGGCATGGATGTGGTGGCCGAAGGCGCTGAATCGGACCGCGACGCCGCGGAACTGGCGACGCTCGGCTGCGAGTATGCGCAAGGCTATTATTTCGGCCGCCCGATGTCCGCCGACGAGGCGCACAGGCTGCTCGCCTATAATTCCAACACCAAGAACTGACCGCTGTTCGTGATTCAGGCGTGGCCTGCGTCGCTTGAGAGAAAGCCGGGATCAATGCCGATCTTGGCCAGCGCCATGTCGTATTTGTTGTCCAGCGCATTGCCGAAAATAAGCTCGCTGTCGGCGTCGCAATGAAGCCAGCCATTGGCATGGATCTCGTTTTCAAGCTGCCCCGCGCCCCAGCCGGCATAGCCAAGCGCCATGAAGGTCGCTCCCGGTCCCGTGCCAAGCGCTATGGCCTTCAGAATATCGAGCGTCGCGGTGAGCGAGATGCCGGCGTCGATCCTCAGCGTGGAATTGTCGTTGTAGTAATCCGGCGAATGCAGAACGAAGCCACGGCCCGTTTCGACCGGTCCGCCCGAATGGACCTTGATCCCGCGCACTGCCGGATCTGTCAGGCGCTCGTGCCCGGCTGGCAGCACGTCGAGCTGCTGCAGCAGATCGGGGAAGGAAATGTCGCTGGCAAGCTGGTCGACACGCAGCCCCATCGCGCCATCGGGCGAATGGGCGCAGATCAGGATCACCGAACGGGCAAAGCGCGGATCGGGCATGCCCGGCATTGCGACAAGCATGCGCCCGTGCAGAGGACCGCGTTCGGTGACCATGGGCGTCTCGGTTTCCATGATTCAAATATGGTATCGGCGCTGGCCCGGCGCGCAAGCCCCTTAGCGCATCTTGTGACATAAAGCGCCGCTGACGCCGTGGTGACGCGCTTGTGTTTGCCGCACCACTGGAAAGCCGCAATCATGCGCGCTACTCAATCAGCCATGAAAAGAATTGCAGCCATAGTCCTGTTCGCAGCCGCAAGCCTGGCCCAAGCCGGGCCGGCTGGCGCCGGTAGCGTTTCCGATTGGGCGCAGGGGGGCTATTCCCGCGTGCGGCTGGTCAATGCAGGTAACCCCGAGCCCGGCATTTGGCGCGCCGGGCTGGAGATCGATCTCGAGGACGGTTGGAAGACCTATTGGCGCTCGCCGGGCGAAACCGGTGTGCCACCGGTGTTCGACTGGAGCGCCTCGGCGGGCGCGGACAATATCGAGGTCCTCTGGCCCTTGCCGCATCGCTTCCTGGACTCAGGCCTTGAGACGATCGGTTACAAGGGCGATGTGATCCTGCCGGTGGAAATCCGCACCGGTGAAGCCGGCGCGCCGCCGAAGCTCGAACTCATGCTGTCCTATGCGGTGTGCGCGGAAATCTGCGTGCCCGAGGATGCGCGGCTCTCGCTTGATCTTTCGGGCGGAACGAAGCCGATGGAACGGCTGTCGGTTGAGGATTTTCTGACGCAGGTGCCCGAGCGTGGCGAGGGCGGAACCGTATTCTCCGCAACCGCCGGCAAGGGCCGTGGCGAGTCTCTGATCGTGCGTGTTGCAAAGCGCGATGGCGCGGGCCCAAGCGATGTCTTTGTCGAAGGCCCGCCGGACTGGTATCTGCCCGTCCCGGTACGCAGGGCAGGCGAGGGCGATGACGAGACCGTGGCGTTTGAATTGCCTCTCGACGGCTTGCCCGCAAAGGCCAATCCGGTCGGGGCCGTGCTGACCGTTACCGCCGTCTATGGTGAAAAGGCGCGCGAGGAAGCGGTGACGATCGGGTCGCGCTGATCGCCAGCTCTGCGAAATAAGTTTTTCCGCCTTTCCACCGTGACAGCTGGCCGCTCTACGCTATCTTGATGCGTGGAAGAGCCAGTGCGGCTCACAAAACAAATATCATCAGGCAACGGTTACGAGGACAAGACATGGTCAAGGTCGGCGAGCACCTTCCCGAAGCGGAATTCCCCATCATGACGGATGACGGCATGGTCAAGCGGAGCGCGTCGGATATTTTCTACGGGCGCAAGGTCGTGATGTTCGCGGTGCCCGGCGCCTTCACGGGCACCTGCCAGAATGTTCACGTGCCGGGCTTCCTGAAGAACGTGGACGCGTTCAAGGCCAAGGGCGTCGACGAGGTTTTTTGTCTCGCGGTCAACGACCCCTTCGTGCTGGCGGCCTGGGCCAAGGAGGTCGGCACCGACGGCAAGATCACGCTCCTGTCCGACGGAAACGGCACCTTCACCAAGGCATTGGATATGAGCGTGGACCTGTCCGCAGCAGGTCTGGGTGAGCGTTCGAAGCGCTACGCGATGCTCATCGAGGATGGCGTTGTCACGCAGCTCAATGTCGAGGATTCTCCCGGCAAGGCCGAGATTTCAAGCGCCGAGACGCTCCTGGGCCAGATGTAGCGCTCAGCCTAGGGCGGCCAGTTCCGGCATTGGCAATTTCCCGGTCCCGCTGACATTCACGGTTCTGAGCAGGGCAACGTAGTTTGTCATTCAGTCGTGGATGTTTCGGTCTCGCCGGTCTTCTTCTTTTTCTTCGGCTTGAACGGTGCCATGCCGTCGCGGGCGAGCTGATCGGCGCGTTCGTTTTCCGGGTGCCCGGCGTGGCCCTTGACCCAGTGCCACTCAACCTTGTGGCGGGCAAGAGCCTCTTCCAGACGCTGCCACAGATCGACGTTTTTCACCGGCTTCTTGTCGGCGGTCTTCCAGCCGCGCGCTTTCCATGCCGGCAGCCACTGCGTAATGCCGTTGCGCACGTAGGAGGAGTCGGTGAACAGGTCGATCGCCACCGGCCGTTTCATCGCTTCCAGCGCCTGGATCGCGGCCATCAGCTCCATACGGTTATTGGTGGTCTCCGCTTCGCCGCCGGACAGTTCCTTCTCGGTGCCGTTATAGACCAGCAACGCGCCCCAGCCGCCGGGGCCGGGATTGCCGGAACAGGCGCCGTCGGTATAGACGCAGACTTGCTGCATCAGGCTTCCAACCCGTATTGCGTTGCGGATGTGACGGTGCGGTGGAAGCGCATCCGGCGCAGGTATTCCATCGGGTCCTTGGGCCGCACGAGCGCGCCGGCGGGTGTGTTCAGCCAGTCGTAGAGCCGCGTCACAAGAAACCGCATCGATGCGCCGCGCGCGAGCATCGGCAATGCCGCGATTTCCTCGTCGCTGAAGCGGCGCACCTCCGTGTAGGCCGTCATCAGCGCCCGCGCCTTGGTGACGTTGAACGACAGGTCCGGTTCGAAGCACCACGCGTTGAGACAGATCGCGACGTCGTAGGCGAACGCGTCGTTGCAGGCGAAATAGAAGTCGATCAGCCCCGACAGCTTCTCACCGAGAAAGAATACATTGTCGGGAAAAAGATCGGCATGGATGACGCCTTCCGGCAGGCCCGACGGCCAGCCGCGCTCGAAGGCTTGCAGTTCCTCTTCCATTTCGCGGGCAAGGCCCGGTGCGACACTGTCCGCATCCGCTTTTGCGGCTTCAAAGATCGGGCGCCATCCCGAAACCGAAAGGGCATTCTTGCGGTGGCCGGAATAGTCGGCTCCGGCCAAATGGAACTTCGCAAGCGTGGTCCCCAGTTCGCGGCAATGCTCCATGCGCGGCCTGCGCACCCACATGCCTTCGAGGAATTCAATCAGGGCGGCGGGCCGCCCGGCAAGTTTGCGCAGCACCTTGCCATCGCGCCCGTGGATGGGCTGGGGGCAGCGTATGCCGCGTTCCGCCAGGTGTTCCATCAGTTCGAGGAAATAGGGCAGGTCCTCTTCCGCGACGCGCTTCTCGTAGAGCGTCAGGATGAACTGCCCGCTTTCGGTATGAACGAGATAATTCGAGTTCTCGACGCCTTCGGCGATGCCCTTGAACGACATCAGCCCGCCAATATCGTAGGCGGCAATAAAGCTCTCGATTTCCTCGTCGGAAACGTCGGTATAGACAGCCATTGTCTAGGGCCAGCGCGAAAATACGCCATTTCGGCGTCGCTTGTCGTCGAATATGCCCGGCATGTCCTTCCTCCCCGCTTTTGGAACTAGCGCATCTTCGACTGCGGCGCAGCCCATGCGATGAGTATCAACAGGCCCTACTATTCCGCTGCCGCCTCGCGCAGGGCGCGCGGCAGGTTGAAGATCACGTCTTCGTCGGCGGTGGAGACGGTTTCCAGGTCGATTGTGCGGCGCTCGGCGAAGGCGGCGATCACCTCGTCGACCAGCACTTCCGGCGCGCTGGCGCCCGCCGTCAGGCCGATGGTCTGCGCATCCGCGAAGATGGCCCAGTCGATATCGGTGGCACGCTGCACGAGCTGCGCGTTCGCGCACCCAGCCTTCAGCGCCACTTCAACAAGCCGCTGCGAATTGGAGCTGTTCGGCGCGCCGACGACGATCATGGCGTCCGCCTGCGGCGCAATGACCTTTACCGCTTCCTGGCGGTTCGTGGTGGCGTAACAGATGTCTTCCTTGTGCGGCGGCATCATGCCCGGAAACCTCCGCCCCAGGACCTCGACGATTGCTGCGGTGTCGTCCACCGACAGCGTTGTCTGGGTGATGTAGGCGATGTTGGCGGGATCGCGCGGTTCAAAGCGCTCGGCATCCTCGACCGTCTCAACCAGATGGATCGAGCCGGGTGGCAACTGTCCCATGGTGCCGATGACTTCGGGGTGGCCCGCATGGCCGATCAGCACGATCTCGCGCCCGTGCTTTTCATGAATCATGGCTTCCTTGTGCACCTTGGAAACCAGCGGGCATGTGGCGTCGAGGTAGAACATGTTGCGGTGCGCCGCTTCCTCGGGAACGGCCTTCGGCACGCCGTGAGCGGAAAAGATCACCGGCGCCGCGGTATCCGGGATCTGGTCCAGCTCTTCCACGAACACCGCGCCCTTGGCTTTCAGGTTTTCGACCACGAAGCGGTTGTGCACAATCTCGTGACGGACATAGACCGGTGGGCCGAATTTCTTCAGCGCCAGCTCGACAATGCGGATTGCGCGGTCGACACCGGCGCAGAAACCGCGCGGCGAAGAGAGCAGGATTTTCAGCGGCGGCTTGGCGGACATATGGTTTCCGGGCTTGGCACGGTTTGCGGCGCGGGTTAACGCTGTAGCGAAAACCCCGCGCCGGGATGAAGCGCATGGTGCTATGATATGCGCTTATCGCGTCATGGGGGTATAGTGTTGCCGGTGGGGGCGCTGTCAAGCGCGGCGGGTGCACATGGGATGCGAATCCATGCCATGTTCCTGCCGTGTTGGCGCGGCAGGTGTGCGCAGCAGTATATGCCGCTTGCGGCATGCGCCTCGATGTGGGGAAACAGGTTCTAAGGTATATTCGGTTGATGCGTGGCGTTTTCTCTTCTTTGAAATTTCGCGGCTCGCTGGGAGCTTGTGCAATTGCGCTGACGGTAGTGGGTTGCTCCAACCCGGTGACGCAGGGCATTGGCAACGCCAGTAGCGACCTTGCCCAAAGGCTGTCCCTGTCGAGTTCAAACCAGAATCAGGAGCCCATCCCTCCTGCCGAGCGGCCGGAAACCCGCGCTTGTCCGCGTGCGGTTGTTCGCGACGGGACGCAGACCCTGCGCAGTTTCGAGCGTGGCGCGGAAGGCGATCCGCAATTCATCCGCTATCAGGGTGAGATCCTCAAGGTCGCGCGCGAATGCACCTATTCCGGTGATGAAATCGTGTCGGTGAAATTCGGTGTGTCCGGCCGGGTCGTGCTCGGGCCCCGCGGTGCTCCCGATACGTTTACGTTGCCGATTCGGGCAGTTTTCCTGCCGCGCGGCGGCGCGCCGGCCTGGGGCGAGCTGTACAAACAGACCGTGACGGTCAATCCCGGTGAGACGAGCGCCGATTTCGTCATGGTCCAGCAAACGCCCGCAATCTCGCTCAAACCCGGCGAGAAGCTAACCGACTATACGGTTTTCGTCGGCTTCGACGAGAAATCCTGAACCTGAGCGCATACCCGCCCCGCGTGGATTTGGTTGACTCAGGCTCATCGCGTCATATGATCTTTTCCGTCGAATGCTCCCTGCGGGAGACACTGGCGCTTGACGCCAGGGCCGAAGGCGCAACCGCCCCGGAAACGCTCAGGCAAAAGGACCGCAGGGAAATACGGCCTCTGGAAAGCAACCCGGTAGTAACCAGGTTCACCGACGGGGGTAGGCCGCTGCAACGATTTTGCATGCGGTGAATTCTCTCAGGTTCCGCGACAGAGGGGGCGTTGCGTGTATCATTGCGCGACGTTTTCCTTTCTGGCTTAAGGCGGTACCGGGATGGCCGAGGCAGACGACTTTAGTAAGGTAAAAGGCGGCGAACTCCTCAAGACACCTCTTCACGCACAGCATGTGGCCCTTGGCGCGCGCATGGTGCCGTTTGCCGGCTACGACATGCCGGTGCAATACCCGGCAGGCATCATCAAGGAGCACACGGCGACGCGGACCTCCGCAGGCCTGTTCGACGTCTCGCATATGGGTCAGGCGGTGCTGAAGGCGGACGACGGCAGCCACGAGACGGTCGCGAAGGCGCTCGAAGGGTTGATTCCCGCCGACGTCATCGGGCTCGAACATGGCCGCCAGCGTTATTCCCAGCTTCTCAATGCCGATGGCGGCATTCTCGACGACTTGATGGTCACCCGCCCCGCTTCGGCGGATGGCGAGGGCACGCTGCTGCTGGTGGTCAATGCCGCCTGCAAGGAAGCCGATTACGCACACATCGCCGCAAACCTGCCGGCAGGCGTTTCGCTGGAAGTTCTCAACGACAAGGCGTTGATCGCCATTCAGGGGCCCAAAGCCGCCGACGTTACGGCCGAGCACGTCCCCGGCGCCGCCGATATGGCGTTCATGGACGCGCGTTCGGGCACGTTCGACGGTATCGAAGTTCACCTCTCCCGGTCCGGTTACACCGGCGAGGACGGCTACGAGATTTCCGTTTCAGCGCAGGATGCTGAAAAGATCTGGAACACGCTTGCAGGCGACGAGCGGGTCATGCCCGTGGGCCTTGGCGCGCGCGATACGCTGCGGCTGGAGGCGGGTCTCTGTCTCTATGGCCACGACATCGACGAGACGACTTCGCCGGTCGAGGCGGGGCTTCTCTGGTCGATCGGCAAGCGACGCCGCGAGGAAGGCGGCTTTCCCGGCGCGGACCGCATCCAGCGCGAGATCGCCGAAGGCCCGTCACGCCGCCGCGTCGGCATCAAGCCGTCGGGCCGCGCTCCGGCGCGCGAGGGCACCGTTGTTGCGGATACCGGCGGCAGCGAGATCGGCACCGTCACCAGCGGCGGTTTCGGCCCAACGGTCGGCGGGCCGGTCGCCATGGGCTATGTCGGTGCCGGGTACGCCAAGCCGGCTACGCCATTGCAACTGATGCTGCGCGGCCGTGCCGAACCCGCTGAAGTCGTCAAACTGCCGTTCGTGCCGCCGGGGTTTCATCGCGGCTGAGGAATAATCGAAAACAATCGGTCCAGGAGAGAGGGATAAACATGCTGCGTTTCACGAAGGATCATGAGTGGGTGAAGGTAGACGGTGACGAGGCGACCGTGGGCATCACGGACTATGCCCAGTCGCAGCTGGGAGATGTCGTTTATGTCGAACTGCCCGACGTAGGCCGTAGCGTGAAAGCCGGCGGCGAGGCCGCGGTGGTCGAATCGGTGAAGGCGGCGAGCGAGGTCTACGCCCCGCTGACCGGCGAGGTCAGCGCCGTAAACGACGCACTTGCCGACAGCCCCTCCGCCGTCAATGACGATCCCGAAGGCAGCGGCTGGTTCATGAAGATCAAGCTCGCCGACAAGAGCGAACTCGATGGCCTGATGGACGAAGACGCCTACAAGGCCTTCGTGGATGAGCAGTGACGCATTCCCGAGCAAAAGTTGCAGGTTTTTTCGCTCGCCGCGAATGCGCAAATAGGAACCGTCACTGATGGCGCACATCTACACAGCCGGCATTCACTGGTCGCTCGACGGCGCGGATTTTGCCGCCAACCGCTATTCGCGCGGCCACACCTGGACTTTCGACGGCGGTGTCGAGGTGCCGGCGTCATCCTCGCCGTCAATCGTGCCGCTGCCGCATTCAGTGGAGGCTGCCGTTGACCCCGAGGAAGCCTTCGTCGCGTCGCTGTCGAGCTGCCACATGCTGTGGTTCCTCGACATCGCCCGGCAGGCCGGTCATGTGGTTACAGCCTATGACGATGCCGCCGATGGCGAAATGAAGCGCAATGGCGAGGGCAGGATGGCGATTACTTCGGTGACGCTGCGCCCGCGCGCCGCCTTTGAGGGCGATGCACCCGATATGGCGGCCCTGACGGCGCTTCATCACAAGGCGCACGAGGCCTGCTTCATCGCCAATTCCGTGAAGACCGAAATCTGGATCGAACCGCGTACAAGCTAGAAAGAGACGCCATGCGTTATCTGCCGCTGACCATTGCCGACCGTGAAGCCATGCTCGCCGATATCGGCGTTGGCGACATCGACGATCTGTTCGCCGACATACCCGAAAAGGCCCGTTTGAAGGATCTGCTCGACCTGCCGAAGGCCAAGGGCGAGCTTGAAGTCGAACGGCTTCTGTCACGCATGGCGGGAAAGAATGTGTCAGCCGGTTCGGTGCCGTTCTTTGTCGGCGCGGGTGCCTACCGGCACCATGTCCCGGCGACGGTGGACCACCTGATCCAGCGTTCGGAATTCCTCACCTCCTACACGCCCTACCAGCCGGAAATCACGCAAGGGACTCTGCAATACCTGTTCGAGTTCCAGACACAGGTTGCCTGGCTGACCGGCGTGGAGGTTGCCAACGCCTCCATGTATGACGGTTCGACGGGCACGGCCGAAGCTGTGTTGATGGCGCATCGCGTCACCCGCCGCAACAAGGCGGTGCTGTCGGGCTCGCTGCACCCTCATTACCGCGACGTTGTCAAAACGGTTTCCGGCATGGCCAATGACGAGGTCGTCTGCCTGCCGGCAAATCCGGACGGCAGCGAGGACATTCTCGCCGCGATCGATGATAGCGTCTCCTGCGTCGTGGTGCAGACGCCGGGCGTTTTCGGCAATCTGACCGATCTCACAGCCATCGCCGAAAAGGCGCATGAACACGGCGCGCTTCTGATCGCGGTTTTCACCGAAGTGGTCAGCCTTGGCCTCGTCGAACCGCCCGGCAAGATGGGCGCCGACATCGTCGTCGGCGAGGGTCAGGGCATCGGCAACGGGCTCAATTTCGGCGGCCCCTATGTCGGCCTCTTCGCGACGAAGCAGAAATACCTGCGCCAGATGCCGGGCAGGCTTTGCGGTGAGACGGTGGACGCGGAAGGCAAGCGCGGCTTCGTGCTGACGCTGTCGACCCGCGAGCAGCATATCCNNGCACATCCGCCGCGACAAGGCGACCTCCAACATCTGCACCAATTCAGGCCTGTGCTGCCTCGCCTTCACCATCCACATGACGCTGCTCGGCGACCATGGCCTCACGCGGCTTGCCGAGACCTGCCACGCCAACGCCGTGCTGCTGGCCGATGCGCTGGCCGGCGTGAGCGGCGTCAAGGTTCTCAGCGACACCTTCTTCAACGAGTTCGCGATTGCTGTGCCGGGCAAGGCGGCGGACGTGGTCGAGAAACTGGCCGCAAAGGGCGTGCTCGGCGGTGTGCCGTTCTCGCGGCTTGATCCCGCTGCCGGACTCGATGACGTGATCCTCGTTGCTTCGACTGAGATCAATACCGATGACGACCGCGCCGCTTATGTGGCCGCGCTGAAGGAGGTGCTGGCATGAGCATGAACACCCAAGGACGCCCCTCCGCACCGGCGGAGACAGCTTCCACCACGCCGCAGACCTTCACCGGCAACAAGGCGCTGATGATCGAGGAAGCTCTGATCTTCGAGATCGGCGACGTGAAGAACTGCGGCGTCGACATTCCCGAGCCGCCGAAGGTGAAGGATCGCCTCGGCAAGCTGAAGCGCAAGGAAGCCGCCGGTCTGCCGGGGCTTTCCGAGCCGGAGACCATGCGTCACTACGTGAAGCTCTCCCAGAAGAACTACGCCATCGACATGGGGCTCTATCCGCTCGGCTCCTGCACCATGA
>JAGRLC010000052.1 GCA_020441995.1 Rhodobiaceae bacterium | reverse complement strand
TGAGATAATAAGTCTGCTGTCCCGGTGTTTGCGGCATCCACGCGGCGGGAAACGCGCCTATTCTTGAAAGACATATCCGCGCGACCTGATAGAAACGGGATTTTTCCCGCGCAAACCGTTCCATTTTGGTCAGTTCGAGATAGTCCGCCTGTGCCCAGCTATCGGCGGTCTTCAATGCGCAAGCATTGGGGCTGTCGTATGCGGTGTAGCGCGGACGTCCGTTCAGCGCCTCGTTGATGCGTATCCGCGTCTGCGCGATGTCGTAGTCGTCCTCATCGAGGATGCTCGAATAGCTATCTGAAGCCTGCTTGGCGATATCGGCAAGGAAAACGCCCAGCGCCTTAGCGTTGCGGGCGAATGTCTCCAGATGCGTTTCGTAGTTGGTCAGCAGGTCATAGAGAGTCTTGGCGTCTTCAAACGTGAAGATGGAGTTGCCGTCCTTGTCCTTGCGCGAACGGGTTTCCAGGATCGTGCGGATCTTCCCCGCCTGTTCCTGCATGGTCTTGTACGTTTTGAAGGATTCGTAGTGCTCGCTGACGAGGTTCTTGAACGCTTCCGCGCTACAGCCGAGCCAGTATGACACCCCGCCCGTATACGCGGCCAGCACAGCCGTCTTGACGGTATCGATGGTTTCCTTGGTGGCTACGATCGTCGGAACGACCTGTTCGTTGAGTTCGACCCATTTCGCAGGGTCTGTAATACCGCTGGTAACTTCTTGAAACAGCTCCTTGATCGCCTGGCCCTGATTCTGGACTTTCTCGACAACGCTGCCGACACATTCCTGCGAGATCGTTTGTATGATCGGGTCGAGCCAGGCCTTTCCGCCCAGTTCCCTGTCGCAAGTGCGGGCCGTGATCAGCCCTTCGTGCGGTGGCGGAGGTTCGGCCATCACATGCTCGACCACCGACATGCAGCCCGGCTCCGCATGCGCGGATGCTGATGGACCGAAATAAGAGATACACCCTATAACAAGAATGAAAAATGCAAAAAGCGGCTGAAAACGGAAGCTTTCAGATTTTAAACGCCAAAACGCGATCACAATCATAAGCGATTCTCCCAAAATCTTCTTATGATCAGGCCAAGGACAATCCGTTCAATACTGATTTTCTCGGATTATCCGTTTTCTGCTTCACGGCATTATATTTATACATGCCGATTAAACCCTATACAGGTCGCGTAGTGCAAATGGACTAATTGGCTGCCCCATATTGCAGCCGGCCGGAGAGACCCGGCGAAAACGACAGCTTGCGGATATTGACGCCGCATCCATGCCGGGCACGAAACTGATCGGGGGGCCTTCGGCGCGCCGTGCCCGAAAAATGGGGAACATTGTGATGCTGAAAGGAAGTGGTACCGCCTCCCCGGTTCGAACGGGGGACCTCTAGATCCACAATCTAGCGCTCTAACCAACTGAGCTAAGGCGGCACAGGCAGCGGGCGAACAACATCGCCCGGCTCGAGGGGCTACCGTTTACAATCGATCCGGTGCGCAAATCAAGCGTGTGTGAGAAGCGATTTCACCAAAACGAAAGCCCGGACGCGGCAAACCGCATCCGGGCTCAATTTATTCTCTCAGCGCACTCTCAGGCGCGCTTTGAAAGTCAGGCCTCGACCTTGAACTTTTCCATGGTCTTGGCAACGCCGTCCTTGGCCGGCTTGGAGCATTCTTCCGCGGCCTTCTGGGCCTTCGTCTGAAGGTCCTTGACCTGGGCGGTCAGGGTCTCGAACTGCTTGCGGGCGAACTCGCTCTGCAGCTCGACGGCCTCCGCGACGGTCTTCACGCCGAAAAGCTTCTCGGCGAGATCGAACGAAGCGATCATGTTGGACTTGGCATTGCCGATCATGGTCTTGTTCATGTCGGTTGCGTACTTGGAAGTCGCCGCAAACGTGTCTTCGAGAATCTCGGTTGCTTCCTCGGCCGAAATCTTGGCCTGGTCGTAAGCTTCCTTGGTCTTGGCGACGACCTTCTCGGCCATTTCGCGGAACGCGGCGGGAACTTCCATCGCATCCATGTCGAATTTCGGCATTTCGAACTTCGGCATCTCGAACTTGGACATATCCATCATCGGGAAACCGGGAACTTCAGTGGTTTCGGCTTTCGAAGCCTTGGGGGCTGCTGTCTGGGTCATTGGGTCATCTCCTGCAAAAAGGTCCTAAACTTGCCGGGACAATCGCTCAGCGCTTTCGCGCGGCGCGCCTTTACGTGCCCATTTCCGCGGGTCTCTCGCGGTATCCGTACGGGCCGTTTCAGCCGGCTGATTAATTATATAGGGCATTTTCTTGTGCAGTGCAACATTTTTTTGCATTGCACAAAATGCCTATAATGACATAATTTCCGCTAAATCCGGTCTGTTCGGGGGCGATGCCGCCTCCATTTAACCACGAAGTAAATGAAACCTTACTGACAGCATCGGCGGTGTGGACGGCATTTCCCTCCCTACCATATAGTCCGGCGCTTAGAGGACGCGCGTGGCGGCGTGTCCGGACCGGCTGGGGCCAAGCCGGGGGACTTCAGTATTAGCTTTTGATGCGGCCGGACCTCCGGCTGTAGCGGAAGTACGTCAGCATTCGGAGTACACAGGCCCATGTCCGTGGTCGACATATTGTCGGATCTTGGCGGCTCAGCGCCGGTCGCGGATCTTTTTTTCGCCGACAGCCCCGCCTTTCTGATCTCCGGCGAAACCCGCGATATCGTTTTCGCCAACCCGGCGGCAGCCGCATTCGTGCGCGCAGATAATCTGCGTGATCTGATCGACGGGCGCGTGCGCCTGCGCGGACCGGCCAATGCGCGCCTGTCCGAACTGGCCGCGATGTCCGATCTTTCGGATTCCGCCCGCATCGAAATGTTGCGTTTCTTCGTGGGCTCGCGGGCCGTCACCCTGCCGTTCATGTGCCAGCGCGCGAGCGCTCCCGCGCCGCAGCCCAATGTTTTTGCCATCGCGGCCGCGCCGCCGGCCAGCGACCTGACGCTCGCCGACAAGGCGGCCATTGCCTTCGACGGCGATCCGCGTCCCGTTGCCCTGTTCGATGTCTCCGGCGACCGGGTCTATGCCAACGAGGCCGCGCTTGCCGGCCGCATCGGCACCGCCGAAGAGCTTGACGCGGCGGACAATCTTACCCGTCTGGTGATGGAGGACGGCGAGTTCGTTCTCTTCGCCGGGGAAGAAGGCGGCGAGCTGGCCGCAAAACCCAAACCCTCCATCGAAGATCTGCCGCCGCGCATCGAACGCGGCATGGCGCCGATCGCGGGGGCGGCACGCAGTGTCGTGCAGGGATTGGGCGGCAGCGACGATCTTTTCTCGCGCAATACGCAAGAACGCATGCTTGCGGGCACCGCTGACGAAGGCGATGCCGGGAAACACAAAGCGAACCCTGAAGACCTCTCCGACGGCAACGAAGCCGTTCATCACGAGCACGCCAACGTCGCCGCGCCGGGAACGCGGTTCCGCTTCACCCTGGATTCGGAAGCCTGCATCACGCTTGTGGAGCCGGAGCTTCCCATACTCGGCCTTGCGGGCGCGGTCGGCGACAGCCTCGATGACCTGCTGACAGGCGACCTGATGGCGCTCGTCGAAGCAATCGAGCATCGCGACACGTTCAATGGCGTCAAGGTTCTGTGGCAGGCAGAGGACAATGGCGACCCGGTCGAAGTCGAGATCGCGGGACTTCCCCTGCTCGATGGACGCGGCGGTTACGAAGGCTTGCGCGGCTTTTCCGTAATTGGAACGCGCAAGCCCGCAGCAGCGGTTGCACTGCCCGACGACAGCGCCCCTGAAGCCGTCATGGACGAACCGGAGCCCGAAGCAATCGAAGCACCGCAAGCCGCGGAACCTGAACCACCACAAGACGTGGAACCCGAAGCGCCTGCCGAAACGCCGAAGGTTTCGGCCCTGAAGCGCTTTGCCAGCGGGGTTGCGGGCATTGGCGCCGGCGGCCTGTTCGGAAGGCATGGCGAGGACAAGAAACCCGCCAGCGAAAGCGGAACGCGCGAAGAGGCTTCCTTGCGCGAAGATGCCGCCTCGCGGCTCGACGACGCCGATCAGCGCGCTTTTGCAGAAATCGCCGAACGCCTCAACGGCGGCGTCAAGACGCTGGTGGAGACCGAGGCTGAAGCCGAAGCCGTGGCACCGGAAGCGGAGCATGGTCCTGAACCGGAAGACGAGCACATCTTCGAAGACGAAGACGCATTCACCGGTGAAGAGCCACAGGCTGAATCCGCTTCGGACGACGAGCCCGAGACTGCGGACGAACCGGCCATGCCGGAAGAGCCCGCACATGACGACAGCAACATCATCCGTGCGCCGATCGCCACTGCGGCGCAATCCGGACGCAAGCTCGCGCGCGGGCGCGCGCAGGATGCAAACGACTTCATCACGCTCATCGACAGGCTGCCGTTCGGGCTGATGTTCGTACGCGACGAGAAGCCGCTCTACGCCAACCGCGCCATGCTCGACCTGTTCGGCTATGCCGATCTCGACGACCTTGAAATCGCCGGCGGGCTGCATTCGCTGTTCGAGAATCTTTCCAACACGCGAGAACCCGGCAAGCGGATGCTCGCCGGCGTCACCCGCGACGGGCTGCCCATCGAACTCGACGCGCGGCTTCAGCTCGCGCCCTGGATCGACGGGCCGGCGCTGCTGCTGAGCGCACGCGAACGCCTCTCCTCGGAAGACGACAACCAGATCAACGAGCTTGAGGCGGAAATCGTCGAGCTGAAAGACATTCTCGATACCGCGACCGACGGCATCGTGCTGCTCGACAATGATGGCGACATCATTTCGCTCAATCATTCCGCCGAGGCGCTGTTCGGCATGGACAGCCGCGAAGCGCGGGGCACAGGCTTTGCGGAACTGTTCACCGAGAACGACCGCAACACCATCGAGAGCTATCTTGAAGGCCTGCACGACAATGGGGTCGCCAGCGTTCTCAACGACGGGCGGCAGATCAACGGCATCGAGAAGGGCGGCGGCAAGATACCGCTGTTCCTGACCATCGGCCGGGTCGGCCTTGGCCAGCGGCAGAAATTCTGCGCCGTTCTGCGCGACATCACCCAGTGGAAGCGCAGCGAAGACGAGTTGCTTGCCGCACGCAACGAGGCCGTCGAGACATCGTCCCAGAAATCCGACGTGCTGACCAAGGTCAGCCACGAGGTGCGTACGCCGCTCAATGCCATCATCGGTTTCGCCGATGTCATGCTCGAGGAGCAGTTCGGGCCGCTCGGCAACGAGCGCTACCGCGACTACATCAAGGACATCAAGGCGAGCGGCGAACACATCATCAGTCTCGTCAACGACCTGCTCGATCTGTCCAAGGTCGAAGCCGGCATGATGGACATGGACTTCGGCGAAGTTCACCTCAACGACGTGGTGGAACAGTGCGTCGCGATCATGCAGGGCCAAGCGAACCGCGACCGCATCATTCTACGGACCAGCCTGGCGCCGAACCTGCCGCATATCGTGGCGGATGTACGCTCGATCCGGCAGATTTTGCTCAACCTTCTGTCCAATGCGGTCAAGTTCACGCCGTCCGCCGGTCAGGTCATCGTCTCGACCGTCTACACCGATGGCGGCGAGGTTCTGCTCCGCGTCCGCGACACCGGGCTCGGCATGTCCGAAGACGATATCGAGATGGCGCTGGAACCCTACAGGCAGACCACGCGATCAACACGGCCGGACAAGAATGAAGGCACCGGTATCGGGCTGCCGCTGACCAAGGCGCTGGCGGAAGCTAACCGCGCCGTCTTTTCAATCGAGAGCAAGCTCGACAGCGGCACGCTTGTGCAGGTCACCTTCCCCTCGACGCGGGTCCTGGCAGAATAATCAACGATAACACCAAGCCCTCAGTGGAATTACATCCGCTGAGGGCTTTATCATACGTATATGAAATTTATAATTTTGGATTAAAAAGTATTTTTAAGTAATATACTTTGAATATACATCCATATTGGAATTTAGAATTATTCTAAACCATTTGCCGCAGTGGTTTTACTACGGATTTGATTGACGCGCCCGTCTGTTTCGGCAATATGTCCCCCGGCAATAAGCCAGACACACACCTTTGGTGGTGGGGCCTTGAACCCCATTGATTGGAGGACGCCATGACCATCAATACCGCACCTCGCGTGCGCGCAATGCTTTTGGCTGCATGCGCAGCCGTTTCCCTGACCTCGTTTTCCACCGCTGCCGACGCGGCCGAAGAGGTCAACATCTACTCCTACCGCGAACCGGAGCTGATCAAGCCGCTGCTCGACGCCTTCACGGCGGAAACGGGCATTGCCACCAACACGGTCTACATCAACAAGGGCCTTGTGGAACGGATGGCCGCCGAAGGCGCCAACTCCCCCGCAGACGTGATCCTGACGGTCGATATCGGCCGCCTCGACGAAGCCCTGCAGGGCGGCGTTACCCAGCCGGTCAGCGATGAGGCCATCAACGCCAACATCCCGGCCCATTTCCGAGAGCCCGCCGGCAACTGGTTTGCGCTAACCACGCGCGGGCGCGTCGTCTACGCTTCGCGCGAGCGTGTCGCCCAGGACTCGATCACCTATGAGGAACTGGCCGACCCGAAGTGGAAGGGCCGCATCTGCATCCGCTCGGGCCAGCACGTCTACAATATCGGCCTGTTTGCCTCGATGATTGCTCATCACGGCAAGGAGAAGGCCGAAGCATGGCTCACCGGCCTTCGCGACAATCTCGCCCGCAAGCCGGGCGGCAACGACCGCGAACAGGCCAAGGGCATCTATTCCGGCGAGTGCGATATCGGCATCGGCAACACCTATTACGTCGGCCGCATGGCGACCAACGAGAAGGAGCCGGAGCAGAAGGAATGGGCCGCCGCGATCAAGGTTCTGTTCCCGAACAACGATGAGCGCGGGACGCATGTGAACATCTCCGGCATGGCGATGGCCAAGCATGCGCCGCACAAGGAAAACGCGCTCAAGCTGATGCGATTCCTGGCGAGCGAGGAAGCCCAGCGGGTCTATGCCGAGCAGGTTTACGAATACCCGGTAAAGCCCGGCGTGCCGCCGAGCGACCTCGTGGCGTCCTGGGGCGAGATCCATCCCGACACCCTGCCGCTTTCGGAGGTCGCGGGACATCGCAAGGAAGCCTCCGAACTGGTCGACGAAGTCGGCTTCGATTCCGGGCCCGCTTCCTGATTTAGGAATACAAGTCCACTATGCTGGGCCGGCGCGCGGATTTCGCGCGCCGGCATTTTCTTCAACGTCACGGGCCGGAATGAGCCACGCAGTTCGCGCACTCCTGGGGACCAGACCCGCAATCGCGATGGGCGCATTCGCCGTTATCGCGCTCGCGGCGATGCCGATTGCCGCTGTGCTGCTAATTGCGCTTTCAAGCGGCGGGAGCGGCACGCTCGCGCATCTCGTTTCGACGGTCCTGCCGGAATCGGCTCGCGTAACAGTCCTGCTGATGGCCGGAGTCGGCCTGGGGACGGCCGCGACCGGCGTTTGCGCCGCCTGGCTGATCAGCAGTTGCCGTTTCCCCGGCAAGCGCCTTTTCGAGATCGCGCTGGTTCTGCCGCTGGCGATGCCGCTCTACATCACGGCCTTCGCCTATATCGAATTCTTCGATTACACCGGGCCTCTGCAGACCCTGATCCGGCATATCGGCGGCTATACAAGCGCCCGTGACTACTGGTTTCCGGATATCCGCTCGCTGCCCGGCGCGATCTTCATCATGTCGTCGGCGCTCTACCCGTATGTCTACCTGACAAGCCGGATTGTCTTCCTGATGCAGTCGGCGACGGCCCTGAACGTGGCGCGCACGCTGGGGCGCAGCGCCTTGGGCGCGTTCTGGTCCGTCGCCCTGCCGCTTGCCCGCCCGGCGATCGTCGCCGGGGTGACCCTTGCCATGATGGAATGCCTCAATGACATCGGCGCGGTCGAACTGCTCGGCGTCAGGACCCTGACCTTCGCGGTGTTCGACACCTGGCTCAATCGCGGCAGCCTTGCCGGCGCCGCGCAGATCGCCGCCGTCATGCTGGCCGTCGTTGCGCTCCTGGTTGTCGGGGAGCGCATGGCGCGCAGGAAACAGCGCTTTGACGTTGCCGCTCGCAACATCGAACCGGCAAGGCCCGTGCGCCTGACCGGCTGGCGCGCCGCAGCCGTCGCAATGGCTTGCGCCGCCCCAGTGGTCACGGGCTTTCTGATACCGGGCTACGTGCTGCTCGATTTCGCATCGCGCAGGCTCGACGCCCTGTCCTCGCCGGCGCTGCACTCGGCCCTCATCAACAGCCTGACGCTTGCCAGCGCAACGGCGGCTACCGCCATCCTTGCAGCGCTCGCGATCGCCTATGCCGCGCGCCTGTCGCCTGCCCCTGTCACGGCCCTGTTCGGACGCATTGCCGTCCTAGGCTACGCGGTGCCCGGAACGGTTTTGGGCATTGGCGTGCTGATCCCGCTTGCCGGTTTCGACAACTGGCTCGACGGGCGCATGCGCGATCTGTTCGGCATCGCAACGGGCCTGCTGCTGACAGGTTCGGGCGCCGCGATCGTCTACGCCTGCTCGGTGCGATTCCTTGCCGTCTCGTTCGGCACCATAGAAGCGGGCCTTGGCAAGATATCGGGGCACATGGACATGGCGGCGCGCACGCTTGGCCGCACGCTTCCGCAAACGCTTGCGGAAATTCACCTGCCCCTGATGCGCAAGTGCATCGCAACGGCGGGGCTGCTCGTCTTCGTCGATACGCTGAAAGAGCTTTCGGCAACGATCCTGCTGCGGCCGTTCAATTTCGACACGCTGGCAACGCTCGTCTACCAGACAACGGTGCGCGGCGCCTACGAGGATGCAGCCCTGCCATCGCTCGCCATTGTCATGGCCGGGCTCGTCCCGGTCATCCTGCTCGTCGGCAGGGCTGACAGCGAAGACCTCGTCCGCGTCACACCGGAAACAATCGAGGGCGACGCGCTGCGCGTTTGATGCCCGGGGCATAGGCTCGCCTTAAAAGTCTGCAACTTTTCTGGGCTAAGAGTATCTGCCTTGCGCATAGCCTTGTCTGAAAAGTCTGCAACTTTTCAGGGCTAAGCGGCGTTCCAGATTAGATCATCGAGATCGAATCAGCTCTTGAGCGCAGGGATATCCTTGTAAAGATCGAGCGCTTCGGGGTTGGCGAGCGCTTCCTTGTTCTTGACCTCGCGGCCATGCACCACATCGCGCACCGCAAGCTCGGTGATCTTGCCGGACTTGGTGCGCGGAATGTCCTTCACCGCGACGACACGGGCCGGCACATGGCGCGGAGAAGCCCCCTCGCGGATACGCTTCTTGATGGCCGCCGTCAGCGTATCGTCCAGATCGACACCTTCGGCCAGCCGTACGAAGAGAACGACGCGCACGTCGTCATCCCATGTCTGGCCGATCGCCAGCGCCTCGATCACTTCTTCCATCTGCTCAACCTGGGCATAGATCTCGGCGGTACCGATACGCACACCGCCGGGATTGAGCGTCGCGTCGGAGCGCCCATGGATGATCATGCCGCCATGCGCGGTCCATTCGGCGAAATCGCCATGGCACCACACACCGTCGAACCGCTCGAAATAGGCGCCGCGGTATTTGTGACCCTCGGGATCGTTCCAGAACATGATCGGCATCGAGGGGAAGGCTTTGGTGCAGACCAGTTCGCCCTTGCCGGACGGCATCGGTTTGCCGTCATCGTTCCAGACCTCGGTCGCCATGGCGAGCATCGGCCCCTGGATTTCACCGACATAGACCGGGCTCATCGGGTTGCCGCCGACGAAGCAGGCTACGATATCGGTGCCGCCGGAAATCGAGGCGAGCTGCATATCCTTCTTGATGCCGTCATAGACGAAACTGAAGCCCTCCGGCGACAGTGGAGAGCCGGTCGATGTCATCAGCCGCAGATGCTCGAGCTTGTGGGTGTCCATCGGCCTCAGGCCGGCCTTGCGGACGGAATCGATGAACTTCGCCGAAGTGCCGAACAGCGTCATCTTCTCGGCGTCGGCGTAGTCGAACAGGATGTTGCCGTCGGGATGGAAGGGCGAGCCGTCATAGAGCAGCAGCGTCGCGCCGGTGGCGAGCCCGCTTGCCAGCCAGTTCCACATCATCCAGCCGCAGGTGGTGAAATAGAAGAACCTGTCGCCGGGGCGGATGTCGCAATGCAGCCGGTGCTCCTTGACATGCTGAAGCAGCGTGCCGCCGGCGGAATGGACAATGCATTTGGGGATGCCCGTGGTACCGCTGGAAAACAGGATATAGAGCGGATGATCCGGGGCCAGACGCAGGAACTCCGGCTCGGCCGCCTTGAACGGCGCGATAAAGTTTTCAAGCGTCACGCCGCCCGGAAGCCCTGCCGCGACCCCCTCGGCCTGCTCCAGATAAGGAACAACAACCGCCGCCGAAAGCGTCGGCAACTGGGGAACGATCTCGCCCAGCTTTGCCGCAACACCGATGCGCTTGCCGGCGTACCAGTAGCCATCGCAGGTGATCAGCACCTTCGGCTCGATCTGCCCGAACCGGTCGAGCACGCCACGGGTTCCGAAGTCCGGCGAGCATGACGACCACACCGCGCCGATTGACGCAGTGGCAAGCATGCCGGCAATCGTTTCAGGCATGTTCGGCATCATCGCGGCGACGCGGTCGCCCTTGCCCACGCCAGCGGCCTTCAACGCCTGCTGCAGGCGCGACACAAGAGCGCACAGCTCGCTCCAGGACATGCGCCGGCGCACCTTGTCTTCGCCCCAGAAGACAAACGCGTCGCGATCGGGGTGCGCGGCAGCGGGGGCGAGCAGGTTTTCGGCGAAGTTCAATTTCGCGTCGGGGAAGAAAACGGCGCCCGGCATCGTGTCCTGGCCGATCACCCGATTCCCCTTTTCACCCACGATCCCGCCAAAATCCCAGAGCGCGGACCAGAAGGCTTCCCGGTTATCGACGGACCAGCTGTGGAAATCCGCGTAAGAGGCGAACACCTGTCCTGTTTCCCGGCCTATACCGTCCATGAAAGAGGCAAGCTGGGTTTCGGCAATCCGGGCCGGATCCGGAGTCCAAAGTGGGGTGTCGGTCATTTTCAACCTTCAACGATCGGGGAAAACCACATTTCCATGGTCATGCCACAGCTTCCCATATGGTTCCACTGGCAGAAAGCGTATATGCCCGCACTGTTTCAATCGGCATTCGCTGCATTTATAGTCCAGCGAACCACAGCAACAGACTGATAGTCATGAAACGTTTCCTGGTGCTGGCCTCCGCGGTCGTCATTGTCATGGCGGCAACACTCACGGTGCTGCCGTGGCTGGTGCCCGATAGCAGTGTGCGTTCCATGACGGTCAGCCGCATTGAATCCATCACCGGCTTGCGGGTCACAGCCGCCGGCGATGCCAGCATAAGGTTCTTGCCGCAGCCCCAGGTCACGCTTGACGACATCCGTCTCAGCCTGCCGGGCGACGCGGAAACCGTCGCATCCGTCGACCGCATATTGGGACGCTTCAGCCTGTTCGGTTTCATGCTGCGCGAAACCCCGGTGGACGGCCTCACGCTGGTGCGTCCACGGGTCACCGTGCCGGCTTCTCCGGCGAATGCCAACACCTGGGTGCCACGCAACTACGGACTGATCCGCGCGCTGTTCGATGCGATCAACGAACGCCCGCAGCCTGGAGCGCTTCCCGAACTTTCCGAGGACCGGCCAGCGACCGGCCCTGTGCGCATTGTCGATGGCGCTGTTACGATCGTTGGCAGCGACGGCAGGCCGGATGAGACCTTCACACAGATCGAACTCGCGGCAAACTGGGCCCGCCTGGGATCTCCGCTCAGCGGCAATCTCGCATTCGTATGGAATGGCAAGGTGGTCGAACTCGACGGGCGCGTGGAAAAACCCAGCGACCTGCTGACCGGCGTCGCCACGCCAATCGAGGCCGACATCGTCACCGCGCAAGGCAATGTCGCCATCCGCGGAACCAGCGCGCTTGGTGAGTTGTTCAGGGTCGACGGGACCATCGCGGTCGAATCGGCCGCCTTCGACCAGGCCCTCGCCTGGCTCGGGTATGGCGGCGGCGATGCGCCGGGGCTCGACAGGCTGTCCATGCAGGGACAGATGCGGCTTCTCGGCGACACCGCCAACCTGACCGGGCTGACGTTGTCGCTCGACGGCAATTCGGGCACTGGCGGCCTCACGGTCCGCGTCGCAGAGGGCGTCATCGACATCGACGGAACCCTTGCGCTCGACACGCTCGCTTTCGACCGGTATCTGCGCGCGCCCGCCGTTATCAACGACGTCGGCGGCAGTGGCGACAATGTTGCCGCCGTACCTCTGCCCGAGTTCGGGGCGATGACAAACCTCGATGTCGACTTGCGGCTGTCGGCGGCACAGGTCACCGGCGCCAACATCACATTCGGCCAGACCGCTGCGAGCCTTGTGGTGCGGGCCGGCATGATCGACATCGGCATCGCCGAAGCCGCCTACAGGGACGGCCAGGTCAACGGCAACCTGAAGATCAGGCCGGTCGGCGACACGCTCGACATCGAAACCAGCCTTGGCCTGCGCAATGTCTCGGTCGCCAGCCTGCTTGATGGCGGACAGATGTTCGGCCTTGAGGGACCGATCAACGGGTCGATCTCCGTGCGCGGGCGCGGGCACACCGTGGAACAGCTCGTGCGCTCGCTGAACGGCGATGGACGGCTGGAGATCAAGAACGGCTTCCTGCGCGGTATCGATGTGGAATCCATCGTCCAGGCAATGACCAGCAAGGACTACAACACCATCGGCATACGCCCCGGTCTCAAGACCCCGTTCAACACCCTGACGGTCGATCTGATTACGCTTGGCGGCGTCACCAGAACCCGCAAGCTCGAACTGGTCGGCGACCGGTTCCAGGCAACGGCCGACGGCAAGATCGACCTACTCAGCGAATATGTCGAAGGGCTCGGCCAAGTGCTGTTCTGGCCGGACGGACGCCCTCAGCCGCTGGCGGACGGCAGCTTGCCCAAGGACGTGAAGGTCTTCGAGATCGGCTTCCGTGTGGACGGCCCGCTCGACGCGCCGGCGATCCTGCCGCTGGTGCCACTGCTCAAACCGGGCACTTCCGGCCAGTAGGCCAATTCAAGACATTACGGGTCAGGCCAGCTCCGGTTCATCGGCGCGCACGGCTGCCGCTTCGGCGCGCTTGCGCTCGACCTCCTGGCGCTTGGTGACGAGCGAGGCGGAGACAACGCCGATTGTCACCAGTGCGATCAGGATCGTACAGACCGCATTGATCTCCGGCGTTACGCCAAGGCGGACCTGACTGTAGATTTTCATCGGCAGCGTCGTCGCACCGGGACCGGTAGTGAAGCTCGCGATCACCAGATCGTCGAGCGACAGCGTGAAAGCCAGCATCCAGCCGGAAATCACCGCTGGCAGAATGATCGGCAGCGTTATGATGAAGAAGGTCTTGGCGGGCGGGCAGCCCAAATCCATCGCGGCCTCCTCGACACTGGCGTCGAAGGTAACGAGGCGCGATTGCACGACGACCGCAACGAAGCACATCGAGAAGGTGATGTGGGCGATGACAACCGTCCAGAAGCCACGGTCGAAGTTGATCGCGACGAACAGAAGCAGCAGCGACAGGCCGGTGATTACCTCCGGCATGACCAGCGGCGCATAGACCATGCCGGAAAACAGCGTGCGTCCATGAAAGCGGCCGAAGCGCACCAGTGCGATGGCCGCGAGCGTTCCCAATACCGTGGCGATGCTCGCCGAAACGAAGGCGACGCGGGCGGTCACCCAGGCCGCGTTCATCAGCCCTTCGTTTCTGAAGAGCTCGACATACCACTTGGTCGAGAAGCCGGCCCAAACCGTGACCAGTCTGCTCTCGTTGAACGAAAAGATGATGAGGATGAGGATTGGCAGGTAGAGGAACGCAAATCCCAGCACCACCGACGTTACGTTGAACCAGCTCGCACCCCTGTTCATCAGCCGGCCTCCCGTTCCTGCGCCCGTTGCTGGGCGCGCTGGAAAAGCACAATCGGAATGATCAGCACAGCCAGCAGGATCACCGCGACCGCGGAGGAAACCGGCCAGTCGCGATTGTTGAAGAACTCCGACCACAAGGTCTTGCCGATCATCAGGGTTCCCGAACCGCCGAGCAGATCGGGAATGACGAATTCGCCGACAGCGGGAATGAAGACCAGGAAGCAGCCGGCGATGACACCGGGCAGCGACAGCGGGAAGGTGATCACCCAGAAGGCCTTGAGCGGATGACATCCGAGATCCTCGGCCGCCTCCAGAAGCGAAGCGTCCATTTTCTCAAGCGCGGAATAGAGCGGCAGCACCATGAAAGGCAGGTAGGAATAGACGATGCCGATATAAACCGCCGTCGTTGTGTTGAGGATGCGCACCTGCTCGTCAGGTGACAGCAAGCCGATAGTCTGCAACACAACGGTCAGCAATCCTTCCGGTTTCAGGATGCCGATCCACGCATAGACACGGATCAGGAAGGAGGTCCAGAACGGCAGGATCACCAGCATCAGCAGAGTCGCGCGCCATTGGCTCGGCGCACGGGCCATGCCGTAAGCAACCGGGTAGCCGACCAGTAAAGTGATGATCGTGGAGACGAAGGCGATCCACACGCTCGACAGATAAGAGCGGATATAGAGGTCGTCCTCGGTCAGCCAGACATAATTGTCGAAGGAAAGCTGCCTGAACGCGGCAACGAAGCCGTCCCAACCCTGGCTGAGCGAAAACGTCGGCGTGTAGGGCGGCATTGCCACCGCGATCTGCGAGAAGGAGATCTTCAGAACAATCAGGAACGGGACCAGGAAGAAAACCAGCAGCCAGAGATATGGCACCAGAAGGACCAGACGGCGTCCACTTCTGTCGTGATGCTCAGCCATTCTGTTTTCCTAGCTCAACAGCACCACGGCGCCGTCCGGCGAGAACGACAGCCAGGCCTGGTCTTCCCAGGTGATCGGGCGCTCGACCAGCCGGGTGGCGTTGGTTTGCAGCGCCTTGACGATGCCACCGGCGGGCATCTTCACATGATAGGTCGAGACGTCGCCCAGATAGCCGATATCCCAAACTTCGCCGCTCATGACGTTGGCTGTGCGGGCGGCGGGCTTCTTCAGGCCGATGCTGACCTTTTCCGGACGGATGGCAATCCAGGCCGTCTGGCCCTTGTCCGCCTTGAGGTCCTGGTTGACGACAAGTTTGCCGGCATCCGCCGTTTCCACCGTGACCTTGCCGCCGCTTACCGATGAAATCGTTCCCTCGATCAGGTTGATGTCGCCGATGAAGTCGGCGACAAAGCGCGAGTTCGGGTACTCGTACATTTCAGCCGGCGTGGAAACCTGGATGATCTTGCCCTGGTTCATGACCGCGATACGGTCCGACACCGTCATCGCCTCTTCCTGGTCGTGGGTCACGATCTGGAAGGTCAGGCCCAGTTGCTGCTGCAGATCGATCAGTTCGAACTGGGTCTGTTCGCGCAGCTTCTTGTCGAGCGCGCCGAGCGGTTCGTCGAGCAGCAGAACCTTGGGCCGCTTGGCGATGGAGCGGGCGAGCGCAACGCGCTGGCGCTGGCCGCCGGAAAGCATATGGGGCTTGCGCGACTTGAACTGTTCCAGCTTGACGAGCTTCAGCATCTCATCGACGCGGTCGGCGATCTCGCCTTTCGGCATCTTGTCCTGTTTCAGGCCGAAGGCGATGTTGTCGGCGACGGTCATATGAGGAAACAGCGCATAGGACTGGAACATCATGTTCACAGGGCGCTTGTAGGGCGGGATTTTCGAAATGTCCTGCCCATCGAGCAGGATGCGTCCCTCGGTCGGCGTTTCGAAGCCGGCAAGCATGCGCAGCAGGGTCGTCTTGCCGCATCCCGACCCGCCCAGCAGCGAGAAGAACTCGCGCTCGTAGATGCCCAGCGTCAGATCGTCGACGGCGGTAAAGTCGCCAAAACGCTTGGTGATGTTTTCATAAAGGATGAAGGGCTTGGCGTCCGGATCGGTCCAGGGTGCGAACGAGCGCCGCACGGACCCGACCATCTTGGATTTTTCAGCAGATATTTCAGGCTTTGCCTTCGCACGGGCCGCTGTCTTTTGCGGCGCCGCCTTAGCCGCGGCCTTGCGCGGCGCTGCCTTTTTGGCAGCCGTCCCCTTCGTTGCCATCCCGTGCCCCCAACTGCGACGGCATGAAAGCCGTCATCACATGCACAAAAAGCAGGAAGGGCCCGGCTTGGCCGGGCCCTTCAATTCACGTCAGCTGCCTGATTTGACCTTGGTCCACAGGCGCGTCACGACGCGCTGCGACTTGGGATCGTAGGAGGTCGTCGTGTAGAGCTTCTCGACGGTTTCCTCGTCGGGGTAGATCGCCGGATCGCCGATCACGTCTTCCTCGAGCATCGGCTGGGAGGCCTTGTTGCCGTTGGCGTAGTAAACGTAGTTCGAAGCCTTGGCGGCCACTTCGGCGCGCATGATGTAGTTGAGAAACTCATGCGCTTCCTCGACGTTCTTGGCGTCGGCGGGAATCGCCATCTGGTCGAACCACATCAGGGCGCCTTCCTTCGGGATCGAATATTCGACCGTGACACCGTTGTCGGCTTCGGCTGCGCGGTCGCGCGCCTGCAGTATGTCGCCGGACCAGCCGACGGCCACGCAGATGTCGCCATTGGCGAGCGCGTTGATGTATTCGGAGGAATGGAACTTCTGGATGTAGGGGCGGATCGCCATCAGCACGGCTTCGGCCTTGGCGATCACGTCCGGGTCCTTGGAGTCCGGATCCTCGCCGATGTAGTTGAGAGCGGCCGGGATGATCTCGACCGGGGCATCGAGGAAGTGCACGCCGCAGCCGGCGAGCTTCTCCATGTACTCGGGCTTGAACACCAGGTCCCAGCTGCCGACCGGGGCGTCTTCACCCAAGGCCTCTTTCACCTTGTCGACATTGTAGCCGATGCCGGTGGTGCCCCACATGTAGTTGATCGAGTAGTCGTTGCCGGGATCGTATTTGGTCGTGCGCTCGGCGATCTTGTCCCACATGTTGCCGAGGTTCGAGAGCTTCGACTTGTCGAGCTTCATGAAGACGCCGGCCTGAATCTGGCGTGACAGGAACGTGCCCGACGGCACGACAACGTCATAGCCGGTGGAACCGGCGAGCAGCTTGGTCTCAAGCACTTCGTTGGAGTCGAAAACGTCGTAGACAACCTTGATTCCGGTCTCGGCGGTGAACTCGGTGAGGATGTCCTCGTCGATGTAGTCCGACCAGTTGTAAACGTTGACGACACGCTCCTGGGCGGCGGCTCCGAATGCGGAGACGCCAAGCGCCAGCACGGAAGCCGCGAGAATGGATTTGTAACGGTTCATACTTTTCTCCTCTGTCGACGGCGGGATTTGTTTTAACGGGCTTGCTGCCCCCAACCCCTGCCGGTCAATGACCAATTCCTAGTCGTGATGCGAAGTTAAGCAGGGCAAGAGGGGGTTACGCAATCGTATTTATTGCATCGCACCCTCATACTGCTACCTGGCTTTACAAATAGGTCTCGTGCTCCAGCCGCGAGATGCGTTCGTCGAAAACGGCCTGCTCCGCCTTCTTGATCTCGGAAAAGACGCGGCGGAAATCCACGCCGAGCGCTTCGGCCACGAAGTCCGATTCCTCGAATGCCTCGACCGCCTCTTCCATGTAGTCGGTCAGTTCGGGGCCGGCTTCGGCGCCTTCATAGGCATTGCCGATGATCGGCGCAGGCGGTTCGGCGCCCTCCTCAATGCCTTTCAGGATGCCGGCAAGCATGGCGGCGGCGACGAGATGGGGATGGGCATCGGCGCCGGCGATGCGGTGCTCCAGCCGGCGGGCCTTGGGGCTGCCGGAAGGGATGCGTACAGCGACCGAGCGGTTGTTCTCGCCCCATGCGACCCGTGTCGGCGCGTAGCTGCCCGGCGCAAGGCGGCGGTAGCCGTTGAATGAATTGACGAAGACCGCCTGCGCGTCAGCCATGGTTCCGAGCACGCCGGCAACCGCGCTGCGCAGCAGCTTTTCGCCCTTCTCGCCATCCGCGAAGAGGTTTTTCCCCGCCTCGTCCTGAAGACTGACATGAACGTGCATGCCGTTACCGGGCCAGTCCTGGAAGGGCTTCGCCATGAAGGAAGCGCGGTGACCGTGCTTGCGCGCCACGCCCTGGATCATCCGGCGCAGCAGCAGGGCCTCGTCCGCGGCCCGCATGGCGTCGGCGCAATGCAGCAGGTTGATCTCGAACTGCCCGGGGCCGGCCTCGGAAATGATCGTGTCCACAGGAAGACCCTGCACCGACGCGGCGTTGTGGATGCCGGCGAAGAAGCTCTCAAGCCCAGACAAGGTGTTGATGGAATACATCTGCTGGCGCTCGGGCCCCGCCATACGTCCCATGTGCGGCAACGGGCTCGACATGGCGTCGGCCTCGAAATCCTGCTTGAGCAGGTAGAACTCCAGCTCGAACGCGCAGACCGGGGTCATGCCCTTGGCCTTGAAGCGCTCCAGCACGTTTGCAAGCACATGGCGCGGGTCGGCGAACCATGGCGTACCATCGGGCTCGTACATCGACATCAGCAATTGCGCGCTGGGACGCTCCGACCACGTGATGCGCTTCAGGCTGCCCGGCACGGCGAAGCAATTGCCGTCGCGGTCGCCTGTCTCGATGTGCAGGTCGGTCTCCGGCACCTCGCGGCCCCAGACATCCAGCCCGAAAATCGACAGCGGCAATTGCACACCATCCGCGAACGCCTTGCGGGCAAGGTCCGGCGGGCCCCATTTGCCGCGCATGATGCCGTTGGTGTCGGGCACCAGCATGTGGATGGTCTCGATATCCGGATTGGCCGCGAAGAAGGCATCCACCTCATCGGAGCGGCCGCCAAGCGGATCAGTGACGGCAAGATTCATGATGTGCAAAGGGTCCGGGTTGATTGTGAAACCGCGAGCATAGGCGCACCGCGGCAAACTGTCATCCATTCGCGCGTCACCTCTGCAACAGGGTAAACACGGCTGTGCGCGGGGGGCGGATGGGTTTGCGGTTTGCCGCGGCTTCGGCTAGCCTTCCGCCACTGCCGAACGGCTTTCCTTAACAAGTGCCCGAACCGCCACGCAACAGACGCGCCGGCGTGCGGGATTTCGAGGAAATCCGCGGCTCCCTATACCTCTGACCGGCACGGTATGCTTGGCCTCCGAAAAAGCCACAGGCACTGAACTGACGACCCAGATCGAATCCGAACGCGGCGTCGCGACCATCGAGGAAGCGCGCGCCTGGACTCGCGATAGAAGCACGATGGAGATCGAATGCATCGTCCCCGATCAATCGGGCGTGGCACGCGGCAAGCTGATGCCGGTTGCGAAGTTCTTCTCGTCCAACGGCATGAACATGCCGCAATCGATCTTCTACCAGACGATCTCAGGCGATTATCCCGAACTCGGCGAGGTCAGCACGATCGATCCCGCCGATGGCGACTATGTGTTCAAGCCGGACTTTTCCACGCTGAGCATGGTGCCATGGGAGAGCGACCCGACAGCGCAAGTCATTCACGACGCCTTTCACCGCGACGGGCGTCCCGTCGACATCGCGCCGCGACAGGTGCTGCGCCGGATCGTCAAGCTCTACGAGAACCGCGGCTGGAAGGCGATTGTCGCGCCCGAGATCGAATTCTATCTGGTCAAGCCGAACACCG
>JAGRLC010000170.1 GCA_020441995.1 Rhodobiaceae bacterium | reverse complement strand
CAGGTGCAGGGCACGCTGAACGGCATCGGCGTGCGCTGCGGCAATGCCAACCTGATCTCGCTGATCCCCACGCTGATGCTCAAATCCGCCTATGCGGAGCGCTTCGAGCTTGGCGTGACGGCGGAGCAGCTTGCGCAGATTTCACACGTCAGCCACGCCTTCGACGAGATGCTGAACCGCGCACCGGACCGTCAGGCCCCATACGTCGGCGACAGCGCCTTCGCCACCAAGGCGGGCATCCATGCCTCTGCGATCGCGAAAGACCCGACGACCTACGAGCACGTGAACCCGGAAGCTGTCGGCAACTACCGCCGTCTGCTGGTTTCCGATCAGGCCGGCAAGTCGAACCTGCTCGCGGAGCTGAACCGTCTCGGCATCGAGGTGTCGAAGGACGACCCACGCCTGACCGCGCTGTTGGAAACGGTCAAGGAGCGCGAGGCCAAGGGCTGGGCCTATGAGGCGGCGGACGCCTCCTTCTCGCTGCTGGCGCGCCGCAGGCTCGGCCAGTTGCCGCGCTTCTTCGACATTCAGGGCTTCCGAGTCATGGTCGAGCGCCGCTTCAATGCGATCGGCGAACAGATCACCGTGTCGGAAGCGGTGGTGCGGGTCGAGGTCGATGGCGAGACGCTGATGTCGGTGGGTGAGGGCAACGGCCCCGTAAACGCGCTCGACATGGCGCTGCGCAAGGATCTCGGCCGCTACCAGCGCTTCATCGAGGATCTTGAGCTTGCCGACTACAAGGTGCGTATCCTCGACGGCGGTACGGGCGCGACGACGCGCGTGCTGATCGAAAGCCGCGACGGCGAGGGCAACCGCTGGACCACGGTCGGCGTCTCGTCGAATATTGTAGATGCCTCGTTCCAGGCGCTGATCGATTCCATCACCTACAAGCTTGTCCGCGATGGAGCCGCGCCGGCGAAGGTGGCCGCCTAGCCCCGTTCATTGCGCTGATGCCCAGGGCCGCGACTGCGGCCCCGGCGCTTGTGCGCCGCGCCCGCCCTCGCGGAGTGAGGAATAGCCGTGAGCGAAAAGGAGCCGCCCCTGCCAAGGTGGCTGCCTGACGGGCGTATCAGCCTCCGTGATGCATCATGGAGAAGTAGAGCGGCACCAGAATATAGGTCGATGCGGCGACGCCGAGCGTCACGCGCACCCATGGGCTCGTGAAGCGCCTCCAGACGATGGCAGCCAGCACGAGCGCCATGGCGACCTCGAACATCGAAACCCAGTTGCCGTAGTGGTGATGGTCCCAATAGGACAGCGGCGAATGGAAGGCCCAATTGGTCAGCGGCCAGAAATGCGGGTGCGCGTCGTCGACATGCACGGGGAAATCCAGTGCGATATGCAGCAGGATGGCCATACAAAACACCGCGAACGGCCACAGGCGCGAGCCGTCCCTGAACGCACCGGCAAGTGCGAGCGCGGCGAGCAGTCCGCCGAAGATCGGGATCGAGTGCCCGGCGGCAGCCAGCGTCTTCCATGGGAACTGCCAGTACATCTCCCGCCATACTACATGTTCGGGGATGCCGGCGGCCTTGCTGTAGGACCACAGCACGTAGATGGCGAGGTCGGGGAACACGCCGCCGATCAGCGCCGCCGCGTTGACGCGCGGCTGGCCCGGCCTTGCGAAGGCGGCCACGGCGACCAGCATGTGCGTCGGCGTGTTCATGGACGCTTATAGCTTCTTGATCAGGTCGCCATTGTTGGAGCCGTTTTTCCGCCGGTCGAGTTCTGAATGGATCAGCGGCAGGATGTCATCCGGGTTGGTGGCGATCTGATAGGTCGCCATCAAACCGGGACGGATGAAGCCTTCGCGCTCCATCTCCTTCAGCAGGCCCAGAAGCGGGTCCCAGAAGCCGGCGATATTGGCGATGATGACCGGCTTGGAATGCTGGCCGAGCTGGCCCCAGGTCAGCATCTCGACAAGTTCTTCCAGCGTGCCGATGCCGCCCGGCAGCGCGACGAAGGCATCGGCGTTCTCGAACATCAGCCGCTTGCGGTGGTGCATGTCCTCGGTGACGATCAGGTCCTGAACGTCGCGCAGCATGTGCTCGCGTGACTTGAGGAATTCCGGGATGACGCCGAGCACCTGGCCGCCGTTTTCCAGAACCCCGCGCGCCACCGTTCCCATCAGCCCGAGTCCGCCGCCGCCGTAGACAAGGCGGATGTCATGGTCGGCCAGCAGTGCGCCGAATCGTCGCGCGGCTTCCACGTAGGCGGGGTTTTCACCTGCACCGGAGCCGCAATAGACACAAATGCTTTGTATATCACTCATAAAAAAGCCGGTTTGCCTCCCGATTACCGCTTGCAAAGCGTGACATAACGCAGTGCAGCAAGTAGTTTTGTCCCTACTAAGGATTCCAAGACCGTGTGAGGGTCAAGGCCTTTCACACGGGAATACTGCGTGGCGGCTATCTGCAAAAAGAACAACGCGGACAGGATTGGTGCGGCGGCTGTCTGCCGAAAGGAATGATGGACTATGGCGACTTCGACCCAGCTTCGGGGGTTCTTCCTGGCTCTAGGCCTCGGTGCGGTGGCGCTTGCCGGCTACCTGCTCTACGAGCGGTATCCGCAAACAACCGCGGATGAGCCCACGGCTGCCGATGGACAGCAGGCCGGTGCGGACAAACCGGCAGATACGCCCGCCGCGCCGCCGTCCGAGCCCGCAATTGCCGATGCCCTTCCGGTGGAACTGGACATCGTTCGCGTCGAGCCCGACGGCAGCATGGTCATCGCGGGCCGCGCCGGGCCTGACAATACGGTCGACATCCTTCTTGACGACGAGCTTGCCAGGACCGTGACCGCAAACGCGGATGGCGAGTTCGCAACCGAACTTGAAGGACCACTTTCCAACGGCACCCATACGCTGTCTTTCATCGCGCGCAACGCGGCTGGCGTCGGCATCACCGGCACGCAGACTGTTGCGATCGAAATTCCCGGCGACGGCAAGTCGCCCCTTGTTGTCATACAGGACGAGAACAAGCCGCCGCAGATCGTGCAGGCGCCTGAACCCGACCAGCCGGCTTCGGGCGGCGATGGCAGCTCGCAAGTGGCGGCCGCACCACCGTCGGATCAGCCGGCGGGCGACAGCGCCGCATCCGCCGAGGAACCGAAAGTCTATATCCGCGCCTTCGAGGTATCGCCCGCCGACGACAGCGGCATGAACGAGATCTCCCTTGTCGGCGAGGCGCCCACCGGTGCGGTCCTGCGCGTCTATGTCGATGACGAACATGCCGGGGACACCGAAGCCGACGATAACGGCAATTGGACCCTCAAGGTCAGCCGCGCTCTGGCGCCGGGCCGCCATTCTGTGCGCGCCGACATGCTTGGCGAGGATGCCAAGGTGATTGCCCGCGCCCAGGTTCAGTTCGACCGCGTCGAACTGGTCGCCAAGGATGAGCCGAGCGAGCCCGCCGGTGGCGGAAGCGTCAATCTCGCCTCCGTGCCCCCGGATCAGGCCGGCCAGCCCGCCGCATCCGATACACCGCCTGCGGCCGGCGAGCCCGCCGCGCCGGCTGATAGTGGTGATGGCGGCTCCAACGCTGCCGCCGTGCCTCCGCCGGCACCGACAATGCCCGGCACCGATGGCACGGGTTCCGATGGCTCGGCTTCGAACGGAACGGCTTCCGCGGATGCGCCGGCGGCTGGCGGTGACGCGCCTGCGGCTTCCGAACCCGCAGCGCCTGCCGACAGCGGCGGCACGAATGTAGCCAGTGCGCCGTCCGGCGACGGCGGTTCGTCCGGCAATGCCGCCGGTGGTGCAAGTGGGAATGGCGCGGCTCCCGCAAAAACCCCGCGTATCGAGATCGAGCGTGGCGATGCGTTGTGGCGTATCGCGCGCAAGGTTTACGGCCGTGGCATCGAATACACGCTGATCTTCGAGGCCAACAAGAACCAGATCGACAATCCCGATCTGATTTTCCCTGGCCAGGTCTTCACCATTCCGGTGGTTGAGGGCGAACAGAACTGAGCTATCTATCCCAAGGCTTGTGACCGCGGCGGCCTGACCGGGCTGCTGCGGTTATGGCTTTTTAGTCATTGACCCCTTTCAGGAATCCGCGTGCGCCAGACGCCACCCGAACGCAACTTCGACGGAAGCGGTAACACCTTCTCAACGCTCGCCAGCCTGTGGCCGTATATCTGGCCGCATGGGCGAAGCGATCTGAAGGCGCGCGTCATCACGGCGCTTGTCTTGCTCGTCGTCGCGAAGATCCTGACGGTTCTCGTGCCCTACGCATACAAGTGGGCCGTCGACGCTCTGGAGAACGGGGCAGGCTTTGCGGCGGGGCTTCCTGACTGGCTTAAAGTTGTGGCGGTTCCAGCGTTTCTGGTGATCGCTTATGCCGTTGGCCGGTTCATGGCTTTCGGTCTGCAGCAAATCCGCGACGCGATCTTCGCCCGCGTCGGTCAGCACGCGGTGCGCGCGCTCGGGTACAAGACGTTCCAGCATCTGCACCGGCTTTCGCTGCGCTTCCACCTGGAGCGTAGGACCGGCGGTTTGAGCCGCATCATCGAGCGCGGCGTGAAGGGGATCGAGATCATCGTCCGCTTTACGCTGCTTCAGACGATCCCCACGATTGTCGAGTTCGCGCTGGTTGCCATCGTCATCGCGTTTCAGTTCGGCGTCCTGTATCTCGTCACACTCGTTGTGATGATGGTGCTCTATCTGTGGTTTACGGTGAAGGCGACCGAATGGCGTATCGCCATCCGCCGCGCCATGAACGATTCCGATACCGAGGCCAATTCCAAGGCCGTCGACAGCCTGCTCAACTACGAGACGGTGAAATATTTCAACAACGAGGCGATGGAGAGCACCCGCTTCGACCGCTCCATGGCGCGTTACGAGGTTGCGGCCATCAAGACCTATGTGTCGCTCGCCGTGCTCAATGCCGGCCAGATGGCGATTTTCACCGGCGGCATGCTGATCTGCATGATGATGTCGGCGCGCGAGGTCGTCGCCGGAACCCAGACGCTGGGCTCTTTCGTCATGATCAACGCGCTGCTGATTCAGCTCTATATCCCGCTGAATTTTATCGGCACGGTCTACCGCGAGATCAAGCAGGCGCTGGTCGACATCGAGCAGATGTTCCAGATCCTTGAGCGTGACCCCGAGATCGCCGACAAGCCCGGCGCTCCCGACCTTGAAGTGAGAGAGGGGGCGATCCGGTTTGACGATGTGCGTTTTGCCTATGACCCGAACCGCCCGATCCTGAAGGGGGTTTCGCTGGAGGTTCCAGCCGGCAAGACCGTTGCCATCGTTGGTCCGTCGGGCGCGGGTAAGTCGACCATCTCGCGCATCCTGTTCCGCTTCTACGAGATCAGCAGCGGTTCGGTCACCATCGATGGCCAGGATATCCGCGAGGTGACCCAGGACAGCCTGCGCCGGGCCATCGGCATGGTTCCGCAGGACACGGTGCTGTTCAACG
>JAGRLC010000051.1:699-5464 GCA_020441995.1 Rhodobiaceae bacterium | reverse complement strand
TCAGGCCTTCAGGTGCGAGAGGAAGGTATCGGCGTCTTCGGCAGTCGTCGCAAAGGATGTAACGAGGCGGATGAACACCTCGTCCTCGCCAGGCAGGGGATCGACGCAGATACCGTGCGTCGGCCACTCGTAGTAAACCGCGCCGGCCGCGCGCAGCCGCTCATCCATCCGCAGTTTGCCGAGTGATATTGGGAAGCAGGATCTAAGGGGCGCTATCTGCGCCTCAGTCAGACAGGAGAGATTGATCATATCCCGTGTGCGCTTCAGCATGAACCACAAACCCAGTGGCTCACCAATGAGCCCTGAACTTAGATAGCCACGGATGAGCCCGGGAAAATTTTTACACCACAGCCTAATGTATGGTAGGTGTGGCGCACAAATGATTAGCGGCAATGAAATTTCCCAAAACAGGTTAGATAATGCCTATCTTTTTTCCAATCAAATATTGATCTATTTGAAATAAATTTCGGCTTGATAAAATGAGACTTTTATTTCCTGATTTTGTTTGTATCGGCGCTCAAAAAGCCGGAACAACTTGGTTATTCAATCAACTTGTCGAATGCCCAGAAGTATGCATCCCAAAAAAAGAATGTAATTATTTATCTTTAACCACAAAATCAATTAAAAAATATACAGAGATGTATAAACATTGCGCCAGAAATTCTCTTCTTGGCGATATTTCACCTTACTATGCAACACAAAGTTTTATTGCAAACTACCTCTATTCCGTCAATCCAAATACCAGGATCATTTTCCTTATTAGGGAACCGGTATCAAGGGCATTCTCGCAGTATCGCATGGCGCAAACTGCTGGACGAATTCCAAAAAACGTGAGTTTTCTAGGAGCTTTTCGTCGCAATCTCCAATTCATGAAACGACGTGGCTGCTATCTCGAAGTCTTGAGGGAATATGAGAAAGCAGGTTTTACAGCTGAAAATATGCTTCTTCTACCTTTTGAATGGATTTCACAAACTCCTGATGTGTTGCTCGATCATGTCGATAAATTCCTTGGAATCGAAGTTCCAAAGAACAAAAGTATTATGGTCAAATCATTCGCAAGCGCAACGCATGGTGCAAAACCTCCCGAATCCGAAGCTGCCCGAATAAAAAAATGGTACATTAAACAAAACAAAGGACTTGAAGAATATCTGTGGTGGTCACCCGAATGGCTAGCTTGATAAGCGAACTTCAGAGCCAAAGTTTATAATAAAAACCTCATCACGCGCTTGGATGCGGAGAATATATTTAATTACTTGCGACCTGATTCTATCACACAACACGGTTTCAGGTTTCAAGACTGGGCCCGGACGCTAAGGAGAGCGTGGCCGCCGGAATGATTTTCAGATTATCGGCTGCTTGCACCGCTTAATAAGAGAACAAGAGCAAGAACCCGCTTGTCACATGACCGAAACCCGATTCTCCGAAACAGGAAACGATCTGGCAGCGGTCTGCTTTCAGGGCCAAGCCGGTCCTCGCACCAGAGTTGGCTGCTCGGCGGCGACTAATGACCGCTTCGGGTTTTGACCGAATGTTCGCTGCAGTTGGCTCGAACGGTCGCTTTGAGCCCACAGTGCACAAAGCTGCATGCGATGGGCAATCGTGTGCATGTCTCGTTAGAGCGAACTTGCTGCATCAAACCCAGCCAATTCAACAAAATCATCGCTACAATCGTTCGCGCTGGACGCAAACTGTCATGCGATTCAAACCGGATTCCGGCAAATGGCGGATAAACGAAAAGGCTGACTGCTCAGCGAGGCATTTGCACCAATCAGGCCTTCAGGTGCGAGAGGAAGGTATCGGCGTCTTCGGCAGTCGTCGCAAAGGATGTAACGAGGCGGATGAACACCTCGTCCTCGCCAGGCAGGGGATCGACGCAGATACCGTGCGTCGGCCACTCGTGATAGACGGCACCTGCCTCTTTCAGGCGCAGATCCACTACTTTCGGCAGCGTCACAAGCAATTCGTTGCCTTCAACCGGGAACGCCAGTCTTCCAACGCCGCTTTTTGAAATGCCGTCCGCAAGCCGCGCCGCCATGGCGTTGGCATGGCCCGCAAGCTCCAGCCAGTGACCGTTTCCAAGAAACCCGAGCCATTGCGCGGCAAGGAACCGGTGCTTGGAAATCAGGTGCCCCGCCCGTTTGCGCCGGTAGGACAGTTCCTCTGCGATTTCCGGGTCAAAGGCGATCACCGCTTCGGCGGCCATGGCGCCGGCCTTCGTCGCACCGAAGCACAGGACATCGACACCGGCCTTCCATGTGATCTCGGCTGGCGCGCAGCCAAGCGCCGCGACCGCATTGGCAAAGCGCGCACCGTCCATATGAACTCTCAGGCCGCGTTCATGCGCCAGCGAGGAAATGGCGGTGATTTCTTCCGCACTATAGATGGTGCCGGCTTCCGTAGCCTGGGTCAGGCTGACCGCCTGCGGCTTGACGTGATGCGGCACCAGCCGCCCGACCCGCTCAAGCATGCCCGCAACGATTTGCGGCGTCAGCTTGGCGCCATATCCGGCCTCGGTGACCAGCTTGGCGCCGCCTGAATAAAATTCCGGCGCACCGCACTCATCCACCACGATGTGCGATTCCGCGTGGCAAATGACGGCGCCATACGGCTCAACCAGGCAGGAAAGCGCCAGCGCATTGGCAGCTGTTCCGGTGGATACCAGCGCCACGGCAACATCGTGCTCGAACAATTCGCCGAGTTGCTTCTCGACCTTTTGCGTCAGTTCGTCATTGCCGTAACCGCCCGCAAACCCGTCATTCGCCGCGGCAAGGGCCGCCATGACCTTTGCGGAGACGCCCGCCGTGTTGTCGCTGCCGAAAAACATTTGTGCCCCCGCGCCGCAAGTCTTTGCGGCAAAATACACTCCGGCCCGGTTTCCGCCAGTCCGTCACGCGCAATAGTCGCTCAAGGACAATTTTGCGCTGGCTTTTCTGTTCCTGGCGCACGATCCGCAAACATTACTTTGCCGGCACGAAATTAAAGTGCGTTTACCCACTTGCCTGAGTGGGGTAAATCTGCGATGTTCCGGTGATGATAGGTCAGGAATACTGACTTATTAATCCGGGTCTGGGCGGCAACCCGAAACAAGCCGTACCGTTCGCACGCGAACACATTTTTCCGGTGTCGGGCCTGCCTTGACTGGGGCCGCCGACGCCGGTTTCGTGCGCGAAAAATTCCGCCATTGGACGAATGCCGGCGTGCGGGGTGCAGCCGGAACTGACAGGGGAGTGCCGACCGTGGAAAAGAAGACTTCCGCCGCACCGACACAATTGGCCCATTTCGCCCATGGCATGCCGGAAAAAACGGGACTCTACGACCCAAAAAACGAGCATGACGCCTGCGGTGTCGGCTTCATCGCGCATATGAAGAATGTCGCGTCGCACAAGGTCGTCGCCGACGGTCTTGCGATGCTGGAAAACCTGACCCATCGCGGCGCGGTTGGCGCCGACCCGCTTGCCGGCGACGGCGCGGGCATGCTGGTCCAGATTCCGCACGCCTTTCTGTCCGAGGAATGCGCGAAGCTCGGCTTTACCCTGCCGAAGCCCGGCGACTATGGCGTCGGCGTCTTCTTCATGCCGCGCGACGAGGACGGCTTTAAGGTCATCGTCGACCTCTTCGAAAAGACGGCTGAAGAGGAAGGCCTCAAGGTTCTCGGCTGGCGCGATGTGCCGGTCGACAACTCCTGCCTGTCCGATGGCGTCCGCGCCACCGAGCCGCGCCACTGCCAGGTTTTCATCGAGCGCCCGGCCGATCTCGAAGAGCCGGCTTTCGAGCGCAAGCTCTACCTGGCCCGCAAGGTTGTCTCCAACCGCAGGCTGGAACTCGACGATCCGCGCACCGAAGGCTACTACCCGGTATCCACCTCGGCCCGCACGCTGGTCTACAAGGGCATGTTCCTCGCCTACCAGCTTGGCGCCTATTACAAGGACTTGAAGGACGAGCGATTCGTCTCGGCCCTGGCGCTTGTGCATCAGCGTTTCTCGACCAACACCTTTCCCGCCTGGCCGCTGGCCCATCCCTACCGGATGGTGGCCCACAACGGCGAGATCAACACCCTGCGCGGCAACGTCAACTGGATGGCAGCGCGGCAGGCGAGCGTGTCCTCGCCGCTGTTCGGCGATTCCATCTCGCGGCTGTGGCCCATCTCCTATGAGGGGCAGTCGGACACCGCCTGNNTTCGACAACGCGCTCGAATTCCTCATCATGGGCGGTTATTCGCTCGCTCACGCGGTGATGATGCTGATCCCGGAAGCCTGGGCCGGCAACCCGCTGATGGATGACGAGCGCCGCGCCTTCTACGAGTATCACGCGGCCCTGATGGAGCCGTGGGACGGACCTGCCGCCGTTACCTTCACCGATGGCCGCCAGATCGGCGCCACCCTCGACCGCAACGGCCTGCGCCCCGCCCGCTTCCTCGTCACCGACGACGATTATGTCGTCATGGCGTCCGAAATGGGCGTGCTCGAGGTTCCCGAGAGCAAGATCGTCAGGAAGTGGCGCTTGCAGCCCGGCAAGATGCTGCTGATCGACCTTGAGGAAGGCCGCATCATCTCCGATGCCGAGATCAAGGCGAGCCTTGCCGAAGCCAACCCTTACAAGGAGTGGCTGTCGCGCACCCAGCTCTTCATCGAGGACATGCCTTCCAGCGGCATGCCGCAGCCGCGCACCAACCTGTCGCTCTTCGACCGGCAGAAGGCGTTCGGCTACACCCAGGAAGACACCAAGCTGCTGATGTCGCCAATGGCCGTGACCGGCCAGGAAGCCA
>JAGRLC010000051.1:0-622 GCA_020441995.1 Rhodobiaceae bacterium | reverse complement strand
CAGGTGACGAACCCGCCCATCGATCCGATCCGCGAGGAATCGGTGATGAGCCTTGTGTCCTTCATCGGCCCGCGCCCGAACCTGTTCGACCTGGAAGGCCTGTCCAGCCGCAAGCGGCTTGAAGTGCGCCAGCCAATCCTGACCAACCAGGATCTGGAGAAGATCAGGACCATCGGCGACATCGCCGACAACCAGTTCCAGACCAAGACGCTCGACATCACCTATTCCGTCGAGCGCGGCGCCGAAGGCATGGCGCCGGCCATCGAGAAGCTGTGCGAGCGCGCCGAAAGCGCGGTGCGCGACGGCTACAACATCATTGTGCTGTCCGACCGCCTTGTTGCGGCCCAGCGCGTGCCGATCCCGGCCCTGCTGGCAACCGCCGCCGTGCACCATCACCTGATCCGCAAGGGTCTGCGGACCTCCGTCGGCCTCGTGGTGGAAACCGGCGAAGCCCGCGAAGTGCATCATTTCTGCGTGCTTGCGGGCTATGGCGCGGAAGCGATCAACCCCTACCTCGCCTTCGAGACGCTGCTCGACATGAAGAAGCTGCTTCCCGAAGAGGTCGACGAGGAGGAGATCGTCACCCGCTACATCAAATCGATCGACAAGGGCATCCTCAAGG
>JAGRLC010000050.1 GCA_020441995.1 Rhodobiaceae bacterium | reverse complement strand
GCCGGCATCCATTCCGGCGACAGCGCCTGCTCATTGCCGACGCACTCGCTGTCCCCCGCGATTGTCGAGGAAATCGAGCGCCAGACCCGCGATCTTGCGCGCGGGCTGAACGTCGTCGGCCTGATGAACGTGCAATACGCGATCAAGGACGATGAGATTTACGTCCTCGAGGTCAACCCGCGCGCGTCGCGCACGGTGCCCTTCGTCGCCAAGACCATCGGCGCGCCGGTTGCCAAGATCGCCGCGCGCCTGATGGCAGGCAGCAAGACCGGCGAAACGCTGAACTCCTTCACCATCGACCGGAGCCCCTACGACCATATCGCGGTCAAGGAAGCCGTCTTCCCGTTTGCCCGCTTCCCCGGCGTCGATACCGTGCTCGGGCCGGAGATGCGCTCCACCGGCGAGGTCATGGGCCTGGCGCGCGATTACGCGCTCGCCTTCGCCAAGAGCCAGCTCGCCGGCGGAACCCGCGTTCCGCTCACCGGCAATGCGTTCGTGTCGGTGCGTGATGGCGACAAGATGAAACTGCTCGAAACGATGCAGGTGCTCGAAAAGCTCGGCTTCGGCATTCTGGCGACCGGCGGCACACAGCGCTTCCTGATCGAAAACGGCATTGCCGCGAAGAAGATCAACAAGGTGCTGGAAGGCCGTCCCCACATCGTTGATGCCATCGAGAACGGCGATGTCGCGATCGTCATCAACACCACGGAAGGCTCGCAGGCTCTTGCCGACAGCCGCTCGTTGCGACGTGCCGCGCTGATGCACAAGGTGCCCTATTACACCACCGTCGCTGGCGCCATCGCAGCGGTTCAGGGTATCGAGGCGGTCAGCGCCGGCAGCCTTGATGTCGAACCGCTTCAGGCTTATGTGGCAGGCCGAAAGCACGCCATGCCAACGGCAAGTGCAACGTAAAATCATCCTTTCCGCGGAAATGTTGGCTTGACCGGCGCGAAAACGCCGATCACGCTGGCGGAAAGGATTTTGTGACAACCTTGTGTGTTTTGCGACACCAATGCGTATGTGAGGCGGGGTTCCCGCCCGGAGGAAAGGCCGCATGGAAAAGATTCCGATGACCGCAGCAGGTTATGCCGCGATCGAAGAGGAACTGCGCCGCAGGAAACAGACCGATCGCCCGTCCATCATTCAGGCGATTGCCGAAGCGCGCGCCCATGGCGACCTGTCTGAAAACGCCGAATATCATGCCGCCAAGGAACAGCAGGGCATGAACGAGGCCCGCATTGCCGAACTGGAAGAGCAGATCGGCCGCGCCGATATCATCGACGTGTCGAAGCTTTCCGGCGACGAAATCAAGTTCGGCGCCACCGTGACGCTGATCGACGAGGACACAGAGGAAAAGAAGGTCTACCAGATCGTCGGCGACATGGAGGCCGACGTGCGCTCCGGCAAGATCTCGATCTCCTCGCCCATCGCCCGCGCCCTGATCGGCAAGAGCAAGGGCGATTCCGTCGATGTCGCCGCCCCCGGCGGCACCCGCGCCTACGAGATCGATAAGGTCGCTTTCAAGTAGGCCGATGCCCGTGAATCAGACGGGCTCGGCGAACAGATCGAAGCTTTTCTTCTTGAGCATCTCATCGCGATCGAGTTCTTGCCCACGCAGGTTTGCCAGGGTTTCTATCCGCCAGGTCCGGTAGCCAAGCTCGGAGAAAAATTCGAAAACCCCGATACGGGCTTCGTCCGGCAACCGCCGGAAAATCTCCGTGCGTATGAACGGCCTGCGCTCCTCGATAAGCCCCTTGATCGCCTTGAGAATCTCGAAGTCGTAGCCTTCAGCGTCGATCTTGATGTAACGCAGACGCTCCAGATAACCGGGATATTCCTCAAGAAGACTGTCAAGCCGCCGCGCACTGACCTCAAGCGGGAAAACATGCCCGTGATTCAAGGTGCTGATGTTCGGAAAAAGCCCACCGTTGCAGTAGTCGGCATCCGAATAGCGGAAAGTCATGGTCCCGTTCTCGGTCGCGATCGCCGCCTGAACCGGAATGATATGCCCGCGTCCTTCGACATGGCGGGCATTCAGCTCGAGCACAGGGAACGGAAACGGGTTGGGGTCTACCGCCACACAGGCGCCTTCGGGCCCGGCAGCCAAGGCCAGGGGCACGGAAGTGTCTCCGGTCTTTGCTCCAATATCGACACAGATATCACCAGGCCGGATCAGCTTCCTCAGCTCGTCGATCTCGCCCTGGGTCGGCGACCTTCTGTTCTCCGCCGGATGGGTCCAGTAGGCGAAATCAAGCGGCTTGCCATCGATCAGGACTTCCATTGTCGCCGGAGGGTAACGCTTGGGCTTCGGACGCGGCCACCCGAGCAGATAAGGAATGTTCTTGAGCTTCATTCGCCCTCCAGACAACGATCATGAACTTGTGTCCATAAGCCTAGTACCATTTTACAAGCTCAAGTGAACCGGACACTCACACCGCGATCGGAACCAGCGGTGCGTTCTTGTTCTGGCGGATGATCAGCGTGGTGCGGACGCTGTCGACGTTCGAGGCCGCCGTTAGCTCGTCGATCACGAAGCTCTGGAACGTGCCGAGGTCAGGCGCGACGCATTTCAACAGGAAGTCCACTTCCCCCGACAGCATGTAGCTCTCGCGCACAACCGGCCATGCCTCCACGCGCTTGGTGAAGGCGGCGAGATCGGCCTCCGCCTGGCTGGTCAGGCCGACCATGGCGAAGGCCATGACATCCTGCCCCAAACTCTTGGCGTCCAGCAGGGCGCGGTAGCCGGTGATAATTCCCGCCTCCTCCAGCGCGCGAACGCGCCTCAGACACGGCGGCGCGGAGATTCCGACCCGGCGGGCAAGCTCCACATTGGTCATCCGCCCGTCGTCCTGCAACTCGCGCAGGATCTTCCAGTCTATTGCGTCCAGCCTGCCACGCATCGAACGATCCTTTCGCGGTTCCGGCGGTTTGTTTCACCACTCTAGCATATTGTTACCGATTCTATCGTGCGTATCGACTGCACAAATGCGTGCCCGACACGCGTTAGTGTGGCAATTTCTCCTCATTTTTCACCATTGTGCGGCTGCGTACCTTGAAACAGGCCGTGCACGCCCCCTAATGTTATGCGTCGGGCGCATGGCTGCGCCGATTCTCCGGTTGAGTTCCGTGCGTCAGCAAGGCTGGCGCGCGATTTATCCGGTGCAATTATTATTTCCGGAAACAATGCGATGCCTTCCGATACTTCAAAGACGATCACCACCCGCGTTGCCATCATCGGCTCAGGTCCTGCCGGCTATACCGCTGCGATCTATGCTTCGCGCGCCATGCTGGAACCCGTGCTGATTCAAGGGTTGCAGCCCGGCGGCCAGCTCACCATCACCACCGAGGTGGAGAACTATCCCGGCTTCGCCGACGTCATCCAGGGCCCCTGGCTGATGGAGCAGATGGAAGCGCAGGCAAAGCACGTCGGCACACAGATCATCACCGACCTGATCACCGATGTGGACGTGAACCGCCGGCCCTTCGTGCTGACCGGCGACAGCGGCACGAAATACATTGCCGATGCCGTCATCATTGCGACAGGCGCGCAGGCCAAATGGCTTGGCCTGCCGTCCGAACAGACCTTCCAGGGGTTCGGCGTCTCCGCCTGCGCCACCTGCGACGGCTTCTTCTACCGCGGCAAGGAAGTCATCGTCGTCGGCGGCGGCAACACCGCCGTGGAAGAGGCGCTGTTCCTGACCAATTTCGCCTCCAAGGTCACCGTGATCCATCGCCGCGACGCGTTCCGCGCCGAACGCATCCTGCAGAACCGCCTCTTCGCGCACGAGAAAATCGAAGTGGTCTGGGATACGACGGTCGAGGAAATCCTCGGCGGCGACAATCCGCGCGGCGTCACGGGTGCACGGGTGAAGAACGTCAAGACCGGCGAGACCCGCGAGATCGCGGCGGACGGCGTGTTCATCGCCATCGGCCATGCGCCGGCAACGGAGCTTTTCAAGGACAAGCTGGAGATGAAACCGGGCGGCTATCTTGTCACCGCGCCGGATTCCACCGCCACAAGCATCGCCGGCATTTTCGCCGCGGGCGACGTGACCGACGATATCTACCGCCAGGCAGTCACCGCCGCCGGCATGGGTTGCATGGCGGCACTGGAGGCGGAACGCTGGCTTGCCGCCGGCGGCATCCGCGAAGCTGCCGAATAGGCATTTTGTTTTCCGGACTGCGTAAACGGGCTGACCGGCGGCGAGAGGGGGCCGCACGGTAACGGCACAAAAGCAGCGTCCGGGGGGAGAAAAATATGGATTGGGACAAGCTTCGCGTGTTTCACGCGGCAGCTGGCGCTGGCAGCTTTACCCATGCGGGTGAAACGCTGGGCCTTAGCCAGTCGGCCGTCAGCCGCCAGGTCGGCGGGCTGGAGGAGGATCTTGGCGTACCTCTGTTTCATCGCCATGCGCGCGGCCTGATCCTGACCGAGCAGGGCGAGATGCTGTACCGCAGTGCTCAGCGCATCTTCACAGAGCTTGAAGCGACACGCACAAGGCTGACGGATTCGCGCGAAAAGCCCAGCGGCGAACTGCGCGTCACCACAACCGTTGGCCTGGGCTCAAGCTGGCTGACGCCGCGCCTGAAGGAATTCCTGGAACTCTATCCCGACATCAGCCTGTCCTTGCTGCTGCGCGACGAGGAACTGGACCTGTCGATGCGCGAGGCTGACATCGCGCTGCGTCTGCGCCAACCGACCCAGCCGGATCTGATCCAGCGCAGGCTGTTCACGGTCCACTTCCACGCTTACGCCTCGCCGGACTACACCCGACGTCACGGCACACCTAAATCCATCGAGGATCTCGACGAGCATCGCGTCATCACGTTCGGCCAGCCGACACCAGCCTACCTGCGTGACATCAACTGGCTGGTCACCACCGGGCGCACCGATTCAAATCCGCGCAAACCGTTCTTCACGGTCAACAACGTGCACGGCCTCAAGCGTGCGGTAGAGCATGGGTTGGGCATCGCCATCCTGCCCGATTACGTCGTTGATTCGGCTTCAAACCTGGTTCGCGTCCTCCCTGACGCCGATCTGCCCGCATTCGACACCTATTTCGTTTATCCGGCCGAATTGCGCGAATCCGCCCGCGTCAACGTGTTCAGGGACTTTCTGCTGTCAAAAGCGCGCGGATGGTCATTCTGAGTAGAAACGCAGCGTTTTGCGCCATGTTTTTGTGCACCGCACAAGATATGCGCCTATTGCATGGGCACCATGCGGCTTGTTGTATTGCAACATGGTCATTGAGGGAGCATATGAAGCCTTAGCTGTAGGCACGAAGCGCGTTCCTCCTCCCTCGCGCTCCCGTGTAGTCAGCTGTTCCCCTCTGGAATAGCTCGCCGGCGCTCCCTGTGCTGGCTGAGCAAAAAACTTAAAAGGCCGGATCTTCGGATCCGGCCTCTTTTCTTTTCAAAGCAGTTTTAGACGTTGAGCGCAAAACCGATTCGGTGAATGCGTTTTCACGCGAAACGGGAACCGGTTTTCCGACGCGGCTCTGACCAGCTCACATGAAGTATGTGCGTTCGTCCGTATCCGGATAGAGGCTTGCCACCTGCTCGCCGTAACCGTTGAAGAGCTGCGTCGGCACCGTGTCGCGCGTACCAAGCACCCGTTCTTCTGCCTGGCTCCAGCGCGGATGCGGCACCTTTGGATTCACGTTGGCCCAGAAGCCGTACTCGCGTGCGTTGATCTCTTCCCAGAAGCTGACCGGGCGCTCGTTGGTGAAGGTGAACTTCACGATGCCCTTGATCGACTTGAAGCCATACTTCCATGGCGTCGCCAGCCTGAGCGGCGACCCCATCTGTTTGGGCAGCGGCTTGCCATAGGCGCCAGTGGCGATGAAGGCCAGATCGTTGGTTGCCTCCTCGATCGTCAGTCCTTCCACATATGGCCAGGGATAGCCGAACGAGCCGGTCTTCTGCCCCGGCGCGACAGCGGGATTCATGAAGGTTTCCATGCGCACGTATTTCGCGCTCGACAGAGGCTTGGCGTAGTCGATCAGCGCAGCCAGCGGGAAGCCGCACCAGGGTATCGTCATCGACCAGGCTTCGACGCAACGGTGCCTGTAGAGGCGCTCTTCAAGCGGCATGGCGGAAAGCAGCGTATCGACATCGACTTCGCGCTCTTCTTCGACCATGCCATCGAACTTCACCGTCCACGGCCTGATCTTCAGCGCCTGAGCGGCTTCCGCGATGTTCTTCGACGAGCCGAACTCATAGTAGTTATTGTAGGTGAAGTTGAAGCCTTCCGGCGTGAGGTCGCGGTCGAGCTTGTACGCCTCGTTGCGTTTGAAGGGATAGAGCTTGGTGCTCGGATCGTCTTCCGGCGCACCATAAACCTTGCTCTCGCCAAACAGCGAGAAAGCCTGCGCATGCGGCGCCATTGCGGCGGATGCCACCAGCCCGGCGCCGCCGGCAAGCAAGGCGCGCCGGTTGAGAAAAACGCTTTCCGATGTCGCGATCCGCTCCGGCAGTTCCCAGGAGCGTTTGTTGCGAATAAGCATGTCGGCCTCCGCTAAATCATCAAGGAACCGCGCGGAAAACCCGCACGGCTTGTGTTCTCAAGACAATAAGTAGAGGGCCGGGGCCGCGGGGCCAAATCACAGCCCCGCGAGCCGGAGTTGATAGCCAAGTCAGCTTACCCGCTCAGGCAGCTTCCGCGGCGTGCTGCTCGACCACTTGCTCCGCCAGTTTTCCGGTCAGTTCCTGCCAGTGATCGAACCGGGTCGAGAATCCGCCAACGCCGGATGTGGCCGAACGCAATTCGACAATCAGATCGCCGATCTCGGCTTCCGGCAGATGCACGTTCACCGTGTCCCAGCCATCCCAACCGGGGCGCGCATCGAAGCCGAGGATCTGTCCACGCCTTTGCGAGACGATCTGGTTCAAACGCGCCGTCGCCTCGCTCGGCACATGGATCTCCACCGCCATGATCGGTTCCAGCAATACCGGCGAACATTGCGGCATGCCCTCGCGCATGCCGATCTGGGCGGCTGTACGGAACGCCATGTCGGAGGAATCGACGCTGTGGTACGAGCCATCCGTCAGCGTCACGCCGACATCGATCACCGGAAAGCCGAGCGGCCCCTTGTTCAGGTATTCGCGGATACCGGCTTCCACGGACGGAATGTACTGCTTGGGCACAACACCGCCGGTAATCGTGCTGTCGAACACAAAGCCCGTGCCGCGCGGCAGCGCCTTGATATCGAGCACCACATCGCCGAACTGGCCGTGTCCGCCGGATTGCTTCTTGTGCCGCCCGCGCACGGTCGTTCCCTTGCGGATGGTCTCGCAGTAACCGACACGCGGACGCTTCGCGTCAGCCGAGACCCCGTATTTGGTCATCAGCTTTTCCAGAGCCACGCGCAGGTGCATGTCGCCCTGCCCGCTCAGCACCATCTCGCCCGTGGTCTGATTGTGATCGAGCGACAGCGAGGCATCCTCGTCGATCAACTTGGCGAGAGATGCGGCCAGCTTCACCTCGTCCTTGCGCTCCCTGGCCGCCACCGAAAGGCTCAGCACAGGCGAAGGTGTTTCGATACGCGCCAGACTGCCGCTGCTGTCGGCGCTCAGCGTATCGCCGGTCTTCACGCTGTCGAGCTTGGCGAACCCGACCGTGTCTCCCGCCTGAGCGCCATCCGCGCGATGGGTGTCCTGTCCGAAGACGCTCTGAAGGCCGGAAATCTTTATATCGTTGCCCTCCGCATCCTTCAGCATCGCGCCGTCATGGATACTCCCGGACAGCAACCGCACCACGGAGAGCTTGCCGCCATGGCTTGTATGGATGGTCTTCATCACCTGGGCCCGCGTGCTCCCGTCATCGGCGGCACCAAGCCTCGCGGCGGTTTCCGTAACGCCCGGCACCTCATGCCGCAGCGCCTTCATCAGCCGCAGCATGCCGTTGCCGTTTTCCGCTGAACCAAGGAACAGCGGAACGATCAGCCCTTCGCGCAGTTCCCGCGCGAGATCGTCGAAAACAAGATCGCGCGGCGGCTCGATGTCCTCGAGAAGCTGCTCCATCAGCTTGTCGTCATAATCGGCGAGCTTCTCCAGCATGGAAAAGCGCGCCTCGCTCTCCTCCTCCTGCTGGTCCTTGCCCATTTTGACCACTTCGCTGGGCGCGTGCTCGCGGTAAACGAAAGCGCGCTCCAGCGCCAGGTCGATGAAACCTGTCGCAACATCGTTCTCATAGATCGGCAATTGCCGCATGACGACCGGCCGGCCGCTGGCCGTCTGGATAAGCTCCAGCGTGCCCTGCAGCGTGCCTTCCGACTTGTCGATCTTGTTCACGAAAAGCATGTGCGGCACGCCGGCATCCTCAACCTCCTTGAGGATCGCCTGCAGCGCCGGAATTTTCTTCTCGTCGGGTTCGCAAACGACAATCGCCGCATCGACGCCCGGCAGCACACCGCGCATTTCCTGCAGGTACTCCACCGAACCCGGACAATCGAAAAATGTATATGTGTCGCCAAGAAACTCGCTTGAGGCGATATTGACCTCGACACTCATGCCATGCGCCCGCGCCTGCGGGGACGCATCGCCAATGGTGTTCTTGTCGCTGATCTTGCCTTGGCGCGGAATCGTTCCGTTGCGCGCCAGAAGCGCTTCAAGAAGTGTGGTCTTGCCGCTGAGATACGGCCCGACAATCGCAATGGCCCGCCCGCCGAGCGGGCCCGCTTGAGCGCCATTGCTTTGAGCGCCGGTGTTTGCTGATCCCATGCCGAGTTCCTCCCCTTGGGGTCCTTGGACCCTCGACGGAACCGGCTTGTCCCTTCTTGTCACGCGCGCTCAGGTTTAGTGGGTGCGGTCCCGCCTTCAAGCGCGAGCGTTATGTGACGAATATGGTCCCAAGCATTTCACCACTTGGCAAGAGGCGGGTTTGACATCGCGCAATATGCTGTTCAGCAGGTAAAATCGGGTGTAGAATTTTCACTCTCTCCCCGAGCCTTGGCCGGAAGCGTTTTCGGACGCTTGCCGAAAGAAGGGAGATTTGAGATGAAATCCAGCATCCTGAAATTCATCGTTCCTGCGATTGCCGGCATTGCCATATGCTTTGTCAGCCTGTCCGCGCCCGCTGTCGCGGGCGGCATCAGCATGGCATCGGATCTGGATACGGCAGCCAAGCTGTCGCCCTGCGCGGAAAGATCGCTATCGGCGGTGACCCAGCCGCTTGCCGACCGCACCGCGGAGCCTCCCCGCGAAATCGAGCTTGCCCACGGCACCTGGCATCCTTGCGCCAATGACGCGAATGCCTGCGGCGCCGGCCACAGCTGCTGCGAGGGCCATTGCGTCAAGGGCGCTTGCGGCGACTGACGCGCGTTCAGCGGTTTCAGAAAAAGCAAAGGGCAGCGGTACGGCTACCGCTGCCCTGAAATACCGGACACATCCCGCGCCGGGATACGGCTTACTTCTTGCCCAGCACAGCACCCGCGATTGCCGTCAGCACGCCGCCGCCAGCCGCGCCGCCAACGATATCGCCCAATATCGAGGCCATGCCACCGGCATCGCCGCCCAGCAGGCCCCCGATTACCGGCCCGAGCGCCATGCCGCCGCCAATGCCGCCGAGTGCGCCGGCGATCAGGCGCGGCACGAGCGCAACCGCTGCCTGTTTGACCAGCGTTCCAACGATCCCGCCGCCGACCATGCCGGAAATCGCCTGGACCACGATATTTACGATCATCGATTCCATGTTTTCAGTCCTCCCCTTGAACGGCCTGGATGGCCGCAGGAAAAGACTAACCGAAAATCACCGGAAATCGGCATGAAAAAAGGGCGGCAACCCTGAAGCTGCCGCCCTCTTGTTCCGCGATATGCGGGCAATCAGTACGTGTCAGTAAGCCGCAGTTCTGCGACACCGACCGCGATATTCAGTCCTTCCTGACCGCTGACCGAAATCGGCTGCAGCACAATCGAGCGCGACGATCCGCCAATCAGCGCATTCGCGCCGACACCGACGCCAACCGTCGCTTCGCCGGAAACGCCGCCATAGGTGCCGTTCAGCGCACCGTTGGGAAGATCAGTGGTGGGCGCCAGAACGCCCCAGATCATCACGCTGCGTGTCGTCGTCCCGATATCGATACCGAACTTGTTGATCGAACCGCGATAGCGCTCGTCAGGTCCGTCCGCGCGCTCGAAAACGCAATCGAGCGACTTGCTCGAACCGAAAATAAAGCCGGTTCCGCCGGCCACTTCGCACGTCAGCGTACCAATTTCGACGCGTTCGTCGGCCTGAACACCAGCGGTCCCGGCAAGGCTTGCCGCCGCAACCGATCCTGCCAGCATGAGTTTGCGCATCGTGTCTCGCATGATTTCGCTCCCGTTTAATATGTACCGGCCAACGCTTCTGCCAGCATCGCCATACTCGCTTGCAAACGTGGCGATAGCACGAATGATTTTCAAGCATCTACGCTTGTGCTGGGTCAACGACCGGTAAATCCATCCATTTCAACGCACCGGCAACGCAATGGTTGCCGGCGGCTGGAAATTAACCCCGTGTTCTACGAACGCAGATTGCCGCAGAAGCGCTGGATACGGGTGCAGGCCTCTTCCAGCGCCTCGTTGGAGGTCGCGTAGGAGATACGGAAGTTGGGCGAGCCGCCGAACGCTGCGCCATGCACGACCGCAACGCCTTCCTCCTCCAGCAGCGCGGTGACGAAATCCTCGTCATTGGAGATCGCCTTGCCGCCCGCCGACGTCTTGCCGATGGTGCCGGCGCAGGAGGGATAGACGTAGAACGCACCTTCCGGCACCGGGCACTTGATGCCGTCGGCCTGGTTCAGCATCGACACGACGAGGTCGCGGCGGCCCTTGAACAGCTCCTGGTTCTTCGGGATGAAGGCCTGCGTGCCGTTCAGCGCCTCGACCGCCGCCCATTGGGAGATGGAGCTGGGGTTGGAGGTCGACTGCGACTGGATCTTCGCCATCGCCTTGATCAGTTCCGCCGGCCCGCCGGCATAGCCGATACGCCAGCCGGTCATCGAATAGGCCTTGGACACACCGTTGACCGTCAGCGTGCGGTCCTTCAGGCCCGGCTCGATCTGGGCAACGGTGGTGAACTTGAAGCCGTCGAAGACAAGGTGCTCGTACATGTCGTCGGTCATGATCCAGACGTGGCTGTGCTTCATCAGTACGTCCGTCAACGCCCTGATCTCGGCTTCGGTGTAAGCCGCACCGGTCGGGTTCGACGGCGAGTTGAAAATGATCCACTTGGTCTTCGGCGTGATTGCGGCCTCGAGCATGTCGGGCGTCAGCTTGAAGCCCGTCTCGATGCCGGCCTCAACCGGAACCGGCGTGCCGCCGGCCAGCGCAACCATGTCCGGGTAAGACACCCAGTAGGGCGCCGGCACGATCACCTCGTCGCCCGGATTGATGGTCGCCATCAGCGCATTGTAGAGCACCTGCTTGCCGCCAGTGCCGACGCTGATCTCGCCCGTCGTGTAGTCCAGCCCGTTCTCGCGCTTGAACTTGGCAACAATCGCTTCCTTGAGCTGCGGAATACCGTCGACGGGCGTGTATTTGGTCTTGCCGTCGCGGATCGCCTTGATCGCTGCTTCCTTGATGTTGTCCGGCGTGTCGAAATCAGGCTCGCCCGCGCCAAGGCCGATCACGTCGCGGCCTGCGGCTTTCAGCTCGCCTGCCTTGGTGGTGACGGCAATGGTTGCGGAGGGCTTCACGCGCTTCAGCGCGTCGGCGAGAAAGGCCATTTTTCCGGTGCTCCTGGATGTCTCGGATTTTTCCGCGCGGACATTAGTGCCGCTTTATGGCTGTACGCAAGGGTTCCCGCCGTCACAGGTGTAAACACCGCCACACAAAGATCACAAAGGATTCAGGGAAGCGCCCCAATTCGCCCGAACACGAGCCTCAATCGCGATCCAATCTCCGGTTCATCGCCGGTTCACATCGGCACATGCAAATAGTGACGCGTAACGCATAGGACGGGGCCAAAAAATGCAGACGCAAGACAACAACGAACTTCGCAAGAACGACGAAACCGAACAGGGATTGAACATCGGACGCGCGGTCGTCGCATGGCTTGTGGCAGCCGTGCTGGCAGTGACCTTTGCGGCGCTTATCTCCTTCGAGGCGCAGGCAGCTCCATTCGGCAGCATGTCTCTGGACCTCCCGGTCAGCCGCGACTCCGAATTCCTCCTGCTGACGCTCGCTGCGGTCGCGGTCTTCGCCGTCATCTTCATCATGTGGCGCGACTTCGTCCGCCAGACCAGCCGTTCCCTGCGCCAGAACGGGCACCGCTGAGCGTCCGGCCTTCTGTACAAATCGCGCACCGGCCCTAGCTGTCTGGAAAACACATCCAGAAAGGCAGGGCCGGTGACATCTTCAAGGCATCTGACAGCCGCATTCGCGGCCGCTGTTTTCACAACCGTGGCGGCCATGTCAGCCGGACAGGCATCCGCGCAGCGCTTCGAAACCGAAAAACACACCCTCAATGTCGAGACATTTGCCGATGGCCTTGAACATCCCTGGGGCCTCGCATTCTTGTCCGACGGCCGCGTGCTGGTCAGCGAGCGGCCCGGCCGTATCCGGCTTGTTGAAACAGACGGCAGCCTGAGCGCGCCGTTGGAAGGCGCCCCGCCCACCCGAAGTTTCGGTCAGGGCGGCATGCTCGACATCGCCCTCGACCCCGATTTCGCCGAAACCTCCCGCGTCTTCATCACCTACGCCCATGTCGAAGGCGGCGAGGCCGGCACAGCCGTGTGGCGCGCGAGGCTGATAACCGAAGGCACGCCGCGTCTTGAAGACGGCAAGACGATCTTTCGCATGAACAAGCTGACCTCGAAGGGCCAGCACTTCGGGTCGCGCATCGTCTTCGCCCCCGACAAGACAATGTGGGTTACCGTTGGCGAACGCGGTCAGGGTGAACGCGCGCAAGACGCATCCGATCACGCAGGCTCGGTCCTGCGCATGGACCGCGACGGCAACGCGCCAGCCGGCAATCCCTTCGTCGGCAAGGAGGGCGACGACCTCATCTGGTCGATCGGCCACCGCAACCCGCAAGGCGCCGCCTTCAATCCCTGGATGAAGGCGCTTTGGACTGTTGAGCACGGCGCGCGCGGCGGCGACGAGATCAACATGCCGCAAGCGGGCCTGAACTATGGCTGGCCGGTGATTTCCTACGGCACCCACTATTCCGGCTTCAAGATCGGCGAAGGCACCGAGAAACCGGGCATGGAGCAGCCGCTCTATTACTGGGACCCCTCCATCGCGCCTTCGGGCATGGAATTCTATACCGGCGACGCCTTCGCCGGATGGAAGGGCGATGTCTTCCTCGGCGCGCTCAAGTATCAGTTGCTGGTACGCCTGACGCTAGATGGCGGCAGGATCATGGCCGAGGAACGCATGCTCGAAGAGCTTGGCGAGCGCATCCGCGCCGTGAAGCAGGGGCCGGACGGCAACCTCTACCTGCTTACCGACAGTCCCGATGGCCGGATCCTGAAAATAAGCCCGGCTGAATAAAGCAAAACCGGCGACGGTTTAACCGTGCATCATCGCGAAAAAGCTGCAGACTTTTTCGCCCGCGATGATGCGCCACCCAAGAAAAACAAAGCCGGCCACGGTTTCCCGCGGCCGGCTCGTTATTGGGCGTTTCCTGTTTTTCTTTATGCGGCCTTGCGCTGCGGATGCGCGACCGGAGCAACCGCGCCGGGAAGGTTCGCATTCGCCGCGTCGAGCGCGTGATGGCGGTTGATCAGCGGACGCAGCACGAGGATGGCAAGGATGGCTGCCGAAATGTCCATCGCGGCCATGGCGTAGAGCACGGTCGCCCAGGTACCGGTGGCCTCCATCAGCACGTTGCCGAAGGGTACCAGCAGCGCGGCAATACCCTTTGAGCAGTAGAGAAGCCCGTAGATCTTGCCGATGTTCTTGGTGCCGAACGTGTCACCCGCCGTGGCCGAGAACAGCGAGTAGACCTCGCCCCAGGCCAGGAAGACGACGCCGCTCAGCAGGACGAATGCAATCGGATTGCCGCCGAAATGGGCCAGCGCCAGAATGCCGAGACCTTCGATGCCGAACGCCAGCGTCATGGTGCGCTCACGGCCGATCCGGTCGGAAATCCATCCGAAGAACGGACGCGAGAAGCCGTTCATCAGACGGTCGAGCATCAGCGCGAAGGGAAGCGCCGCCATGGTGAAGAAGTAGAAGTTTACCGGGGCTTCCTTGACGCCGAGATCGGTCGCCATGACGGAGAGCTGCGCGGTTGCCATCAGGCCTCCGGTGACGGTCATGGTGAACATGAGCATCAGCAGCCAGAAGACCGGCGTGCGCAGGGCTTCGGCCAGCGTGTAATCACGCCGGCTCTGCGCCAGGTTGGACGAGAACACCGGCAGCGCCGTCTTGGCAGGCGAGCGCAGGAACAGCGATGCCGCAACGATCACCGCGCCCTGGATCAGGCCGAAGGTGAAGAAGGCGGACTGATAGCCGGTTGTCGAAATCATGTGCGAGATCGGCATGATCGTCAGGATCGTGCCCGAGCCATAGCCGCCGGCGGTGAGGCCCACCGCAAGGCCGCGCCGGTCCGGGAACCACTTCAGCGCGTTGTTGATGCAGGTCGAGTAGACGCAGCCGACACCGACGCCGCTGATGACGGCGCCGAGATAGAATCCCGACAGCGTCGTCGCATAGGAATCGATAACCCAGGCAAGACCGGTCAGCGCGCCGCCGAGAAAGACCATGGCGCGAGGACCGAAACGGTCGATGAAGTATCCCTCGACCGGGGCGAGCCAGGTCTGGGTGATGACGAAGATCGTGAAGGCGGTCTGAATCGCCGCGCGGCTCCAGCCGTAGGTGGACTGGATTTCGGGCACGAACAGCGTCCAGGCGTATTGGGCGTTGGCGGCGGCGACGAGGCAGACGACGCCGAGGGCAAGCTGAAGCCAGCGGTTTGCAGGCGCAATTGGCCATGCAACCGGCGACGGTTGAATAGTGGCAGACATATTGAAGCGTTTCCTGAAAGGCCTCGCCGGCTCTTTTGTCCGGGGAGGCAAAAGCAGCGCGAACACGGCCGCGCCAGCCGGCCAATTTAAAAAAGCGGCAAGGCTCTTGTGATCGCCCGATGCATCTTCTGTGGAGGCATTGACGGGGTCTCTCGGTCCGTGTCGGCACCCTGGCTAGCGGACGGGAATGGGGAAGGCTTGTCTTCGGCAGTGCCGACCGGCGCGAACAGCACGGCGGCACGCATGGCAAGCATCATCGGCACCGGCTTGAGCCGGCTATCGGAACAGCTTGTGAAAGAACGGGGCACGCTCGCTTGACCCTGAATGAGATCAAATCCCCATTTCGCGGGGGACAACACGCAGCGAGCTGTTTCTTTTGGACCAGCGCCCGATAAAAACGCATATACGCCTGTTTTTGACGCCGTAAAAGTGGATTTTTACAAGCGCTAAAGAATCTTTAAGCTGCCAGCCAACCTGAACCCCCGACAAAGGCCGGCCAAACATATGAGCGGATTTCATTTCCTGTCCGACAAGACCCTCGAAGGACTCGGTATCCCGCAAGCCGATATCGCGGACGCCATCGAGGATGCGCTGCTGGCGAAAAAGCGCGGCGAGGTCTGGACCGCGCCGAAGTCCGCCCTGCTGCCCGGCGACGGACGCTACATGATGACGACGCTGTGTGCCTCCGACGACCCGCAGATCACCGGCGTCAAGGCGGTAACCGTCAGCCCGCGCAACCCAGGACGCGGGCTCGACGCCATCAACGGCGCAATCACCCTGTTCGACAGCGAAACAGGATTGCTGAAGGCGGTGCTGGAAGCAGGCTGGGTCACGGCAGTGCGTACGGCGGCCTTGAGCGCCGTTGCCGCACGCAGGCTCGGCAATCCGCAAGCAGAGACAATCGCTTTCGTCGGCACCGGCGTCCAGGCCCGCAGCCACCTCGATGCTTTCAAGGAAATTTTCCCGCTGAAACGCATCCGCGCCTTCGGACGCGGTCAGGCCAATATCGACAAGCTCTGCGCCTATGCTCAAGAACGCGGACTGGAAGCCGACGCCGCAAGCACTGCGCAGGACGCACTGGAAGGAGCCGACATCGTCGTCACCTCGGTGACGCTGGACTACTCGATCGAACCCTTCCTCGACGCCCGCTGGCTCAAGCCCGGGGCCTTCGCCGCGATTACCGATCTCGGGATTCCCTGGCTCCCGGAGACGATGAAAGCCTTCGGGCAGGTCTTCGTCGATGACCGCGAACAGGAAGCGGCAAGCCCCAAGAAGATGATCGAACCGTCACTGATCAAGGGCGACCTGACCGAAATGGTCGCCGGCGACGTAGCGGCAGGCTTCGACCCCGCCTCTCCCGCCTGCTTCATCTTCAGAGGACTTGCCATCGGTGACTTCGCCGTCGCCGCGATGGCATACGGGCAGGCGATGAAGAAGGGGTTGGGGACGCGGGTGGAGGACTAATCCCGCACGGCACTCTTGAACGCCGCCGAAAGGGCTGCCAGCGCATCGCGCTGCGGACTGTCCTTCTCCCGCGTATGCAGCATCACCGGCAAGCGCGGCAAATCAGGCAACCCGAGCTTCGGGCCGACATCGACTGCGCCGAGCGGCAACATGCGCCGGGCAAGCGCCGCAACTCCCATGCCGGCCATGACAGCGGCCGAGACCGCCGTGACGCCGCCACCGACAAAAATCTCCGTCCACGGGATGCCCGCCTCATCGAGCATCTGCCCCGCCATAATGCGGATACCGCAAGGTTCGGGCATCGTCGCAACCGGCAGCGGCTCGCTGGCGCGATGCTGCCAACCCGGCGCGGCGAACCAGCCGAATTTCTCTTTCGCCAGCACCACGCCATCGTCGCGTCCTACATGCTGGCGGACAATGACCGTATCGAACTCGCGCCGGTCGAAGCTCTGCAACAGGTCGCCCGACGAGCCGATACGGATCTCGATGACGAGCTGCGGATCCTGCGCGTTCATGCGTGCGATCAGCGAGGGCAGCTCCGGCCCCGCGACATGGTCGCTGATGCCGATAGTCAGCCGCTGGCGGGCCTCGCTCAATGCGGAGCAGGCACGATCATGGGCTTCCAGCAATTCGCGGGCATGTTCCAGAAACGCAGCCCCGCGCGAAGACAGCTTCACATAGCGCGGCGTGCGCTCGACAAGCCGCACCCCCAGCCTGTCTTCCAGCCGCTTCAGTTTCAGGCTGACCGCCGACTGCGTCGTGCGCGTCGCTTCGGCGGCGCGCGTGAAGCTTCCAAGCTCCGCGATATGCACGAAAGCACGAACAGCATCGAGATCGAGCGCACGTTCCATCATTTCAAGTTGTTATCTTTGTTATCTCCAACCATGGGATAAACAAATAACACGACTACTCTTAGGTTCCTAGCCACACGGAAGAATACGAGCAGGAAAGGAACCGAACATGCCGCTCATTCACATCTCGATGCGTGCCGGAAAATCTGAAAGCTACCGCCAGGCGATCTGCGACGGCGTCCACCAGGCTTTGCACGAAACCTTCAACGTGCCTGCCGACAATGATTTCGTGACGATCAGCGAACATGAGGCATCGAACTTCCGCTACAGCCCGCTCTATCTCGGCATTTCCCGCACCGACGACCTGGTCTTCATCCAGATTTCCGCGAACAACACCCGCACGAACGATCAAAAGAAGGCGCTCTACCGGCGGATCGCCGAATTGCTCGGCGAGAACCCCGGCCTGCGCCGCGAAGACGTTTTCATCGGTCTCTTCGAGGTCGCCAAGGAAAACTGGTCACTGGGCAACGGCATCGCGCAATATGCTTGAGGCTGCCGCAATCGTCTCCTAGCATTCCGCGTAGGGATCAGGACACGGGAGACGAGATTCGGTTTGACGGCATCTGATGTAACGCGTGAGGAAGACGGCGAACCGTCCGACCAGCCCAAAGTCTTCATCTCCTATTCGCGCAAGGACCGCGAGAAGGCCCAGCGATTCTCGCAGGTCCTGAGCGAGCGCAACTTCGGCGTCTTCCGCGACACCGACGACATCCTGCCAACCGAGGAATGGCGCGACCGGCTCGAGGAACTGATCCGCGAAGCCGACACCATCGTCTTCCTGCTCAGCCCGCATTCGGCCAAGTCGGAGGTCTGCGCCTGGGAAGTCGAACTGGCCTACGAGCTGGAAAAGCGCATCGCGCCCATCGTCATCGATGACGTCGAGGGCAGCGATATCCCGCCGCTGCTGGCCAGGCTTAATTTCATCTTCTGCACCGACCGTGACCCATTCGAGGACGCCGTCGACACAATGGTGTCGGCGCTTAATACCGACATCGACTGGATCAGAGAGCACACGCGGCTTGCAGGCCTTGCGCGCCGCTGGGACGCGTCCGGCAAGTCAGCAACGCTGCTGCTGCGCGGCGGCGATATCGCGGCGGCTGAAAGCTGGCGTGATGCGCGCCCGAAAGAGGCGCCGCAGATCACAGCCCTGCAATTGGCCTTCATCGCCGAAAGCCGGCGCGCCGCGATCCGCCGCCAGCGGATGACCGTGGTGCTGTCGCTTGCGGCACTGGTCGTCGCCGTCAGTCTGGCGGGCATCGCCTACTGGCAGCGAAACGAGGCGAACCGGCAGCGCGCCGAAGTCACCCGCCAGCTCGCGGCCGAAAACCTCCGCGCCGGCGATCCGGCGGCGGCAGCGAGCGCGCTCCTGAACGTCGCACCGTACAGCACGGCCCTGAAGACGGTCCTCGCCGGCCTCGCCACCGCCGGCGAAGCAACCTATCGCGACAATGCCGGCACGCCGTTCATCCTCAACGGCCAGCTCTATTTCAGCCAGGCCGATGGGCCGCCGATCAAGTCCGGCTCGCTGTTTCCCGCAACCGGCTGGACCAATATCGGCGACGACGTCCTGATGATCACGGATGCCGCGCGCACCCGCCGCGTCAACCGCGAGGGAAAAACCGTCACGGAAGGCCCTGCACTGAACAAGGCGACTCCCTGCGCCATCCATCGCGGCACGCAGGGGATCACGGTCATCAACCATTACATACGGGGCTACAGCGCATGCTCCCTCGGGCTTGAACTTGTCTATGCGCCCTACGAACGCGGAGACTTCCGGACCTCCAGCCCCGAGCCCTGCGCCCGGGTCAATCTGGAGCTTGTGGGCGAAGACGGCCCGTTTACACCGGATGCCCTGAAGCTGACCGAAGCCTGTGGCCCAAGCGACGGCACCCCGTTTTTCCGCACGGCAACGCAGCTTCACAACGAACTCGAACCGCTTCGCCCCTTCGAGATCGTGCGCTTTCCCGGCGCCGCGAAGGAAGACGGTCTTTGGAACGGCGAGCGCGACGGAGCCGCGATCCTGAGACGGCAGCTTGAACGCATGACGCAGCGCGGCCTGAGCGGTGGCCCCATCGCACGGCTGGAATCGCAGGTGGCGGAAGGCACCTCGCAGGGCGGTTTCCTGTATGTCGACGACATGAGCCGTGGCAACGCCGTCGCCTTCATCATGATCAGCGTTTACGGCGGCACAGGCGGCGAGACCTTCGTGGCCTGCCTGCGTGCGGCCTCCGACAGCCCGGTAAACTGCAAGAGCTTCTGGACCAGTGGCGGCGGCCTCACCGGCGCGTTGTCCGCCGATGGTACGCGGTTGGCGGTTTATGGCCGCGAATTGGTCAATGACAGTTCGCGGGCGAACATTTGGGTTCTGAAAGCAAGCGGCGAGCACGAGCCCTATGGCGGCCTCGACGGCGACGTTCTGTCCGCCGCCTATTCACCGGACGGACGTCTTGCCGCGCTGACCACCGGCGCGCTGACGGTCTTCGGCGCAGACGGCGTCATCGAAAACCAGATGCGGCGGCCCGGACTGGCTTCCGCAATCGCCTGGGGACCCGGCGATCAGCTTATCCTGCTGGGCGAGGACGGGCTTCGCATCGGCAATGCGGATCGCGGCTACAGCTTCACGCCGCTGACGCCGCCGCCGCTGACCACAGCCGCGAACGGCGAGCCGCGCGACCTGTGGATCGCACAGGATGCCGGCGCGGGCCTTCTGGCGCTCGGCTATGGCGCGGATGTCGTGATCCATGATGTGAACCTCGACGCACCGCTGAGCCGTCCGTTCCGCATTCCCCATCCCCGCCTCGAAAGCCGCCTTTCGGCAGCCTATCTCGAAGGGCTTTCCGATGGTGGTATCCGCCTAGATATCGCAGGCGAACTCTACGAGCGCCGCGGCTGGAAAGACGGCGACCCGGCCGCGCTCCTCAATCCGGACGAGGCATTCAGGTAGACCTGTTCCCTAGCATCCGGTGACGGCTGCTCCGATCGCCTCGCCCATGATCTCCAACCCTTGATCGATCTCGGCTTCCGAAACCGTGAGCGGCGGCGCGATGCGGAACACACCCCCCATGCCAGGCAGCTTGACGATGTTCATGCTCAGGCCGCGCGCCATGCACTCTTCGGTGATCTTCGCGCCGAGTTCAAAGCCGGGTGCCTTGCTCTGCCGGTCGGTGACGATCTCCAGCCCGATCAGCAACCCGCGCCCGCGCACGTCGCCAACGCACTCGTATTTCTGCTGCAACGCCCGCAGCCCGTTGCGTAGCTGCTCACCGCGCGCGGTCGCCTTCTCCACCAGCCCGTCGCGCTCGACCACATCCAGCACCGTCACGCCGACGGCGGCGGGAAGCGGATCGGAGACATGGGTGGTGTAGAACAGGAAGCCCTTGTCGAAGGCGGCCTGCTCGACTTCCGGCTTCGTCATCACGGCGGCAAGCGGCAGCCCCGCCCCAAGCGTCTTGGACAGTGTCATGATGTCGGGCGTCACGCCATCGCGCTGGAACGCAAACATATGGCCCGTGCGTCCGATTCCGGTCTGCGCCTCGTCGAGGATCAGCAGCATGCCGCGCTCATCGCACTTACTTCTAAGCGCGGCGAGATAGCCGGCGGGAAGCTCCAGGATGCCGCCGCTGGAAAGGATCGGTTCGGCGATAAAGGCGGCAAGATTTCCGGTGGACTGCCGGTCTACCAGCTCAAAAGCATCGTCCAGCTCGCGCTGCCAGTCGTTGGAACCGTCCGGATTTGTGAAACGCGGACGGTATGAATTGGGTGCGGGGATCGCGAAGGAACCTGCCGCAGCCGGACCATATCCGGACCGGCCGGCGCTATAGGTGGCGGATGCAGCGGCGCCCGTCATGCCGTGCCAGCTCTGGGCAAACGCGACAACCTCGTGCTTGCCGGTCACGAGCTTGGCCATGCGGATCGCGGCTTCGTTCGATTCAGCCCCGGTGGTCAGAAGCTGCACCCGTTCGAGACCCGGCGCCAGCGCGGCCAACCGCTCGGCAAGTTCGACGACCGGACGCGTCAGCATGCCGCTGAACAGATGCGCCACCTGCCCCATCTGCCTGTTCACCGTCGCGACGATGTCGGGATGGGTGTGGCCAAGCACGGCGCTCATCTGGCCGGAGGTGAAGTCGAGGATCGCGCGCCCATCGGCATCGTAAACGAAAGAACCCTCGGCACGCTCGACGATGAGATGTTCGAAATCGCCGGGACTGTAGCGCGTCAGGTGCTTGCGGGCGCTAGCCCAGAATGCGGGATCTTCGTTCAGTGACATGGGATGCGCCTTACTGAGATGAAGCTCCACAATGGCTAACGCCGACGCTGCCAACGGGCAAGACAAGAATGGACCGGGCGTGCGATCGCAGGCATGCAGCCAGCTTATGCGGCTGTTTTCTGTTTCATCGCGTCTGCGAGAACGTCGAATATCCGCTTTTCGGAAAGCTGAGCGACGTTGAACCGTATGAACGCGGACGCGGTATCCGAAACACTGAAGACATTGCCCGGCGCGAGAATGACGCCCTTTTCCATGCACCGGCGCGCGATGACGGCGGAATCCTGTTCTCCGGGCAAGCGGCACCACAAATAGAACCCGCCGCGCGGCATGATCCATGGCTCGAAACCCAGCGACACAAGCCGTTCCGCCGCAACCTTCCTGGCGCGCACCAGACGCTGACGGACCTCGTCCATGTGCTTGCGGTAGCTTCCGCCTGACAGCACACCCGCGATCAGCTCCGTCACCGCCGGGCTTGGGCCACCGAAATTCGTGGCAACCTGAAGGTCGGCCAGTCCCTCGATCCAGTCCGCCTTTGCGGCGATATATCCGCAGCGCACCGAGGCCGAGAGCGTTTTTGAAAAACTTCCGATCCTGATGACGCGATTGAGACCGTCGAGAACGGCAAGGCGCGGTGACAATTCCGGCTCGAAATCCGCGAAGATGTCGTCCTCCACAATCGTCACGCCATGCGCCGTGGCGGCGCTCAGCACGCGATGCGCCACCTGCGGAGATAGCGTGGCGCCGGTCGGGTTATGGAGAGCCGAGTTGGTGATGTAGAGGCGGGGCCTTTCATTCGCAAGCGTCTGTTCGAAAGCCCCGATATCCGGTCCGGCCGGCGTGAACGGCACACCCGCTATCCTGACGTGATGAGCGCGCAGCAGCGCCCGGAAATTGAAATAACAGGGATCGTCGACGACGACGGTGTCGCCGGGCCTGAGCAGCGACCGGCAGACCAGATCGATCGCCTGTGTGCCCGACGACGTCAGCATGATCTGGTTCGCATGCGCGCCAATACCTTCATCTGCAAAGCGGCCAAGCAAAAGACGCCGGAGTGCGGGCGATCCGCGCGTATTCCCGTAATCGGACAAAAGCGCATCGTCGGCGCGGCCGAGCGCCCGCAATCCCTTGCGAAGCGCGGCATGGGGCATCCAGTCCGCGGGCAGCCAGCCGCAACCGGGCTTGAGGACGGACGGATCCGCATCGAGGGATTGCCGCGAGACCCAGAACGGGTCCACATCCCGTTCAAGCGGCGGGCCCATATCCGCCAGCGCCATCGGCGGCAGGTCCGCGCCCGTCACATAGAATCCCGAGCCCCGCTTTGCCCGGATCGTGCCCTCGGCAACGAGCCGGTCATAGGCCTCAACCACCGTGGACGGCGAGACACCCATGGTCTCGGCGAACTGGCGAACCGAAGGCAAGCGGTCGCCCGGCCCGAGCACCCTCTTGGCGATCCGCGTCCGGATCGCATCCATCAACGTTTCCGTCCGTGTCATCCGTCCCTGCGAACTACTGTACTGGTCAGTTTATCTATACAGATAACTATAATTGTATCGCACTGTTTCTGTCCGATCCAGCCCATGCGCGCTATGCACACATCCGGGCAATACCAGGAAAAAGATATGGAACGAACGAATTCCGGCTGGGGCAGCGGCCTCTTGGGCGTCATCATATTCAGCGGTTCTCTGCCGGCGACGCGGGTTGCCGTCGCTGACTTTTCACCGCTGTTTCTCACATCCGCACGAGCGGTGATCGCGGCCTTGCTGGGCGCGCTGTTTTTGTTCGCATTGCGCCAGAAGCGCCCCGAACGCGGCGACTTCATATCGCTCGCGCTGGTGGCGCTCGGCGTTGTCGTCGGCTTTCCGTTGCTGACGGCACTGGCGCTCCAGCACATCAGCGCTGCGCATTCCATCGTGTTCATCGGCCTGCTTCCGCTTGCAACCGCCATCTTCGGGGTGATGCGCGGCGGCGAGCGGCCGAAAACCGCCTTCTGGCTGTTCTCAGTCGCGGGCGCCGCGACCGTCGCCGGCTTCGCGCTTTACGGCAGCGCGCGTGGAACCCTGACGGGGGACCTGCTGATGATCGCGGCGATCATCGTCTGCGGCCTGGGATATGCGGAAGGCGCTGCGCTTTCCCGCCGCCTTGGCGGCTGGCAGGTCATCTCATGGGCGCTTCTGCTGTCGCTTCCGGTCCTTGCGGCCATCGCCGTGGCGACCATGCCCGGGACCTGGAACGGGATTGGCATTCCGGCCTGGATCGGCCTCGCCTATGTCTCCGTCTTCAGCATGATGGTGGGGTTCATCTTCTGGTATCGCGGGCTTGCGCGCGGCGGCATTGCCGGCGTTGGCCAGTTGCAGCTTCTGCAACCCTTCTTCGGCTTCGTGCTGGCAGCTGTTCTTCTGGGCGAGCCCATCGCATGGACCATGATCGCTTCGGCAATGATCGTCGTCATTTGCGTGGCGGGCGCGAAACGCTTCGCCTGAAGGCGGACCGGCCCTCATAAATGCGGAACGGCAGCCCCGGTGCCCCGAAGCCGCCGCCCGAATTCAGATATGTCAGAGGGTTAGCCGCGCTGCTGCTGGCGCTCGCGGAAGTCCTCAATCTGGTCCGACAGGTCGATATAGGTGTCGCAAGTCGCGTTGCAGCGCGTCTCGATTTCCTTCAACTGCTCCTCGGCAAGGTCGAGGCGGCCAAGCGTAAGATAGGCTTCGCCGAGATATTCGCGCGCCTGCACATAGTTCGGATCGGCGGCCAGCGCCTTCATGTAATACGAGATGCCCTCGTCCACACGGCCGGACTTGCGCAAGCTGTAGCCGGTGTAATTGAGCGCGCGCTTGTCGCCCAGTTCGACCGCTGGCTTCAGCACGCTGATCGCTTCGTCGTAACGTTCCGCCTTGGCCAGCGCGAGGCCGTATTCGACGCGTGCGTTCTGATCGATGGCGTTGTTGCTCGCCGGCTTGCACTTGCCGTCGGCATCCTTGATCTGTCCCGCCGGGCACGCGGGCTCGCTGGTTGAATCGCTACCCATGGCCATTGCGGCGGATGTGCCCAGCACAAGGGCCGCGCCGAGAGCCAACCTGCTCAGGATGGGACGGGCGCGCTCATCGCGTGCAAACATGCTGTATCTCCCTGAAAGCTGCCATGCAGCGGATTCGTAACCGTCGATCGCGGTATAATTGTGAACGTAAGAACGCCTCTCGCAGATCACAAGGTAATCGCTATTATTTGTCGGCGGAAGTTTTCGCGGCCCGGTCAAGCAACAGCAGCAGCGGCGGCAGGAACAGCAGCGTTGCGGCCAGCGCGCTGAGCAGTGTCATGGTGGTGACCGCGCCGAGATCGCGATTGACCACAAAACCCGACAGCGACAAAACCGAAAACCCGCTGGCGATCGCAACGGTCGTCGTGAAAACCGCGATGCCGACCGTGCGGAATGTCTCCACCATGGCCGCGCGCGGCGCAAAACCGGCCTTCCTGAGATGCCGGTAGCGGCTCATCATGTGTACCGTGTCGTCAACGACGATACCGAAAGTCATGGCGATGACCATGGTGCCCGCGAAAGTCAGATCGCCCATGACAAGACCCCAGACGCCATAAGCCATAAGCAGCGGCATCAGGTTTGGGACGAGGCTGGCCAGACCAAGCCGCCAGCTTCCCAACGCCAGCACCATCAGCAGCGAGATTGCGGCAAGCGCCAATGGCGTGGCCTTGATCATCGATGCGCCGTTGCGCTGCGACAGATGCGCGGCCAGAACAGGCATCCCGGTTGCGGTCGTGGCGCGGGCAGCGCCAAGCCGTTCCAACTCGTCTTCGGCATCCTCCGCAAACGACAGAATGTCATCGGAGGCTGCCGACTGAAGAATGACGATGACCCGTGTTGCCCCCTCGCCCGCAGGCTCGTCGGCGAACTTGCGCCCGAGAAGATATTGCAACCCGGCATCCTCGCCGCGCTTGCCGATTTCCTCGCCAAGCATGGCCGCCGAGCCCGCATCCACAGGCACGCCTTGCGCATCCGTCAGACCGTAAGCCTCGCCGCCGGCCTTGAGCACATCGGTCACGGCAATCACCCGCGACACTTTCGGCTGCATGACGGCCCAATGCCTGAACGCTGCGATATCGGCGGCATAGGACGGGCTGGCGAATGTTTCCCCATCGGCCAGCGGCACGGAAAACTCGACCGGCGTGATGCCGCCGACATGTTCCTCATAGATCAGCGTTGCCCGCCGGAATGGATAAGACTCGTCGAAATAAGCGCTGAACGTGTCGCGGAAGACGACCTGCGACGTGCCATAGAGAGATACGCCGGCAACCACGACACCTGCCAGCAGCAGGACAATCTTGTGATCGCAGACCAGCGCGCCAAGCCGCGCCATGGCCCGCTCGAGCCCGGCGCGCGCATTGACCGGATTGGCCGGGATAACCGAGATCAGCGCCGGCAGCAAAGTGAAGGACAAGAGCAGTGTCAGCACAAGGCCGATGGCAACCAGGGTTCCGAACGCATGGAAGGCGGGGCTGTCGGCAAGATTGAGGCAGGCGAAAGAGATCACCGTCGTGACTGTCGCCAGCACGATCGGCACGGCATTGATCCGCACCGAATGCATCAGCGCGTCCTGCCGGGCCTCGCCGTCGCGCAATCCGTGCTGCCAGCCAAGGATCAGGTGCACGCTGGTCGCAACCGACAAGCCGAGCAGCGAGGACGGAACCGCGCTCGTCACGCCGTTCAGCGCAGCCCCCGTCCAGCCATAGCCGCCCATGGTCGCGGCTGTGGCGACCCCGAGCACGCAAAGCAGCGATATGGTTGCGGTGAGCGAGCCCAGCGCCAGCAGCAGAATGCCGATGATCAGCACGACCTCGATGGGCACGAACAAGCCGAGATCGTTGCGGATGGCGTTCATGGCCGCCGCCTCCTGCGCCGGTTCTCCCGTCAGCAGCAGTTCGAAAGCCTGCCCGGAGAGCACCTCGTCACCGGCTCTCTGGATCGCCGAGACAGCCTCATAGGCATCCGCCCCCAGGGCGGTGATGGAAATGGGGAACGCCGCGACCGGCGGCTCGCCTTCATGAATTTCAATGCCGCCTTTTTGCCCCGCAGGCGCCGCACCGACATCGGCAACGCCGGCAACGCCCTTCAGCGCATCGGCAACGCTTTCCGCGGCAACGCGCAATCCGCTTGCATCGGCGCCGCCAGTGGGTTGCACGATCGCAATGACATCGCGGCGGCTGCCGTAGCGCTCAACGATTTCGTCGAAAGCAATGCGCTCGGCGGCATCCCTGGAGAAATAGATGCGCGCATCCGGATTGAAGGTCAGCTTCAGCGCGCCCGCCGCGCCGGCAACGAGGATGATTGCGCACGCGGCGAACACCGCAATGCGATTACGCACCGACCATGCGGCGAGCGCTGCCAGAAACCGCATCAACGCATTGCCCTGCGGCGCTTCTTGTTTAACGGATGCATCCATAAAAAACAGGCTAGCACAATTGGCGCATGCTGGCTCTGCGCGATCATTGCTTGAAGCCTTGCGAGCCAGCCGCTAAGCCCGCCCGACATGACCAGATTGCGCGCCGACCTGATACTTTTGATTGCCGCCCTCGTGTGGGGGCTGGGCTTTGTCGCCCAGTCCACGGCGATGGACAATATCGGTCCGTTCACGTTCATCGGTCTGCGCTTCCTGATCGCGGCTGCCGCGGTATGGCCGCTGATGCGTTTCATCGAGAACCGCAACACCGCGCTTGTCCCCATGTCACGCTCCGACCTGCGCATGTCCATGCTGATCGGTCTTGTATTCTTCTGCGGCTGCGCCTTCCAGCAATGGGGCATCGTCAGCACCACTGTGACGAACGCAGGGTTCCTCACCGGTCTTTATGTGGTCATGGTACCGTTCATCGTCTGGATGCTTTACCGCAAACCGCCGCCCGCCGCCGTATGGCCGGCCGCGCTGATGTCGGTCGCCGGAACGTTCCTGCTTGGCGGCGGCGGCTTGAACCCTATTGGCGCGGGCGACCTGCTGATCATCTGCGGCTCTATCTTCTGGGCACTGCATGTGACGCTGATCGGCCTGGTCGCCGTGCGCTCGCGCAGACCATTGCAGATCGCCGCCATCCAGTTCGCGGTTTGCGGCGTATGCGGCATCATCCTCGGTTTTGCACTGGAGCAACCGGGTTGGCGGGCAATCTCGGCGGCCATGCCCGAAATTCTCTATGCGGGCCTGATCGGCGGCGCGCTCGGCTTCACCCTGCAAACGATCGGGCAGCGGGACACACCGGCCGCCGATGCCGCCATCATCCTGTCGGGCGAAGGCGTCTTCGCCGCCCTGTTCGGCGCATGGCTGCTGAGCGAACGGTTGGGCGTCGCCGGCGCCATCGGCGCCGGCATGATCCTTGCCGCGATCCTGCTGGTCGAGCTAGCGCCGCTCGCCAGGCGGAAACCCGTCAGCCCAGCAGGAACTTGACGCAGAAGATAATTGCCAGTCCCCAGACCGCAGGCGTCAGCTCCGAGAACTTGCCCGCGATCGCCTTGACCAGAACATAGGTGATGAAGCCAAGTCCGATACCGGTCGCGATCGAATAGGTCAGCGGCATGGTGATCGCCGCGATCACGGCGGGCGCCGCTTCGGTAATGTCGTCCCAGTCGATCTCTGCAAGGCCCCGGGCCATCACAACCGCGACGTAGAGCAGGGCGGCCGCCGTGGCGTAGGCCGGGATTGAACCGGCCAGCGGCGAGAAGAAAAGCGCCAGCAGAAACAGGCATGCGGTGACAACCGACGCGAGCCCCGTACGTCCGCCGGCAGCCACACCCGAAGCGCTTTCCACATAGCTCGTGGTGTTGGATGTCCCCGCCAGCGCGCCGACGACGGTGGCAGACGAATCCGCCAGAAGCGCCTGGCGCATGCGCGGCAGCTTGCCGTTCTCGTCCAGCAGACCTGCCCTGTGCGCGACCCCAATGAGCGTGCCCGCCGTATCGAACAGGTCGACGAACAGCAGCGACAAGGCCACGGTCCAGAAACTCGCGGTCATGACCTTGCCGAAATCGAGCGCGAACAGCGTCGGAGAGGGATCGGGCGGCATCGACACGAGTCCGCCATAGCTGGCGACGCCAAAGGGCATGCCCGCGACCGTCGCGGCAAGGATACCGATGATCGTTGCCCCTGGAACCTTGAGGTAGTTGAGGCCTGCGATCAGCGCGAAGCCGACGAAGGCAAGGATCGGTCCGGGCGATGTCAGGTCGCCGGCCGTCACCAGCGTCGCGGGATGATCGACGACGATGCCCGCGTTCTCCAGCGCGATAATACCGAGGAACAATCCGATGCCCGCCGAGACCGACAGCTTCAACACCTGCGGAATGGCGTTGATGATCCATTCACGCACCGGCAGGGCCGATATGACGATGAAGATGACACCGGACACGAACACCGTGGCCAGTGCTTCCTGCCATGTGTATCCCATGCCGCCGACGACGCCGAAGGCGACGAAGGCATTGAGCCCCATGCCCGGCGCCAATGCGATCGGGTAGTTGGCCAGCAGCGCCATGATCATGGTGCCGACGAAGGCGGCAATGCAGGTCGCCACGAAAACCGCGCCCTGCGGCATTCCAGCCGCCGACAGGATCTGCGGATTGACGAAAACGATATAGGCCATCGTAAGAAATGTGGTCAGCCCCGCGATGACCTCGGTGCGGATACTTGATCCCGCCGCACTGATACCGAAAAAGCCATCAAGTCCGCTTGCGCTTTGCTTGTCGTTCATCTGCATCCCCAGCTTTGCCGGACAGATTTGCCCGTTCCCCTTGGGCAAGGCTAACCGCATTTTGTTGCGGCGCAAAAATAAGTGCCTACTTTTCCACTGAATCCTGCAACACAGGAAAAGGCTACAACTTCCATGAGGTAAATTAGGCATTGAACTGGTGTGGGCGCACTCCTAAGCTGCTGTGAAAAGCCTTGGGGGGCATCATGAAAAGGGTTGGTTTCCGGCAGGTTTCACTTGCCGCAATTGTTATTGGGTGCGCATCCGGCCCGGCGTTTGCCGGCGGTTTCTATGCGCCATACCAATCTGCCACCGCCAACGCCACCGCGATTGCCGGCGCGACAGCGGGCACCGGCGACCCGTCCGGCCTGTTCTTCAACCCGGCCTCAAACGCGTCTTTGCAGGGCCATCAAATCTATGTCGACGCCAAGGTCTTTATTCCCGACCTGACGCTCAACGCGGCGGCGGCAACCACACCCAACACAACATTTAACCAGCCGCTCCCGCCCAACAGCGTTTCCGATCTTGCCGGCGAGGCCTTCGCGCCGAACGTTTATGCATCTTATTCGATCAACGAGCGGCTCAAGCTCGGCTTTGCCTTCTATAGCCCCTTTGCCGCCAAGATCGACGCCGAGGACCCCACATGGTCGGGTCGCTATCAACTGACCAAAACCGATATCACCACCTATTCCGGCACGCTTTCGCTCGCCTACCAGCTGACAGAAACGCTGGCCGTTGGCGGCGGCGTGACGGTTGAATATTTCGACGGCAAGTTCGAGCGCACGGAAATCGGACCCGGCGGCTTCGATTACACCGGCTTTCTCGAAGGAGACGACGTCGAGGTCGGCTTCAGCGCGGGCCTGATCTGGAAACCGCACGATGGCACAACCATCGGCCTCGCCTACCGCTCGCAGATGGATCATGACTTCAATGGATCAGCAGGCCTGCGTGACGTTGTCGCCTACGGTGCGCAATACGATCTCACGATGCCGCAGATCGTCTCGCTCGGCATCCGCCAGAAGCTGCACAGCGGCTGGACCCTGCTTGGGGAAATCGAATGGCAGGATTTCTCCACCTTCACCGGCTTCGACATCGCACTAGCCCCGCCTTCCCCGGTCTCGCGCGATGTTCGCCCTCAGAGCTGGGATGACAGCTGGATTTTCGCGATCGGTGCGGAATACAGGCCTGACGAGAAGAACACCTGGCGCTTCGGCATCCAGTACGACACCGCCGTATCCGATGGCGGCGGCAACACCCTGTCACCGGATGCCGACCGCATCATGGTTGGCCTCGGCTACGAACGCCAGGTCAGCGACCGCTTCAAGTGGTCGGCCTTCTACGCCCACGTGTTCTATGACGACGCGGCGATCAACGTGACGCCCAGCGCCACAAACACACAGGGCACGCTGATCGGCTCCATGGAAACCGATCTCGACATGTTCGGCGTTTCAGGAACGTTTACGTGGTGATGCGAAACCCGGCACCAACGCGCCGGGCCATCTCCTTATGAATCGCCGAAGCCCAGCCATGATTCATATTTTTCCCAGCCTACATCCATCGCGAACGTCGCCGAGAAAAAGGGAATGCCGATATGGCCGTAGCGGAATGAAATCTGACCCTCAGCATCCTCTTCGCCCCGGCCCGCAACCGCCGCAAGATACAACGCTGAAGCCAGTCCGCTGCGGTCCGATCCTCCCTTGCAGTGTACTAGGATCGGTTTGGGTAGGGATTTCATCAATTTAACCAGCTCATGGGCCTGTTCGCTGGACGGCATTTTTTTAGCTGACAAGCCGAAGTCGACATGGCGCAGACCAAGCCGCTGCGATGCCTTCATTTCCCCTTTATACCATTCAGCTTTCAGGTTCGCGCCGCGCAAGTTGATGATGCTGCGTATCCCGTATTGAGCCACATAGCGCTCTATCCGCGACGGTGTGGGCTGTGCGGACCGGTAGAGCTCTCCCGGCAGGATTTCATGGAAATTACCGGAAAGCTGCAGCCATCCAAGGTAGATACCGCCAGATACAGCACTAATCAGCAAAATTGCCAGCATACGCCTGAACCAAGGACGGCAAACATCTCGCTGAGTGTGCTGCCGGCTGCAAGAGGCTTGCCGTTCTCTCATTTGTCACCGTCGTTGCTGTTCCGTGGCTTCTATCACCGCTTGTCGCAGGCCCGCAATGACGGACGGCTGACAGGGACTGTCAGCGTTTTGTCATCTTTGGGCTGGAAGGCCACACCCCGCTGAACGCTGATATTCAGGTTGCGCTATATTACTATAACGCCACGCGTTTTGCCTGCGCGGCATGGGGCGTGCGTCCGTAAGTCACAGGACACCGCCTCGCCGGCAGCGCGAGCGCCTGAACAAAGAACCGGTCTCCTGAAAAAGAAACCCCGGCGCGGTTGCGCCGGGGCTCGATAGTCTCGGCTCTGGCTGGAAATTTACCGGTGATAGGTCTCCGCCAGCGGCGCCATCTTGCTGGATGCCTTCGGGTCGAGTGTCCAGGTCACTTCGCGGTCATAGCGGAAGCGCTTCAGCAGGCCGGATTTCTTGACGCCGGCGGCCAGTGCCGCCTTGGCCCAGAACGCGGGACCGTGCGTGAACGGCTTCGGCGGCGTAACGCCGAGACGCGAACGCAGCACGCCGTTGGCATAGCGGATCGCGTACATGTTGCGGATCTCGTCGGTCCAGTGCTCGGTGGTCACCGACACGTTGACGCAATCGAGATTCTCGACACGGTGCGGCGCATTGAGCGGCCAGTTCAGCATCTCGCCGGGCTTCAACGTCACGACCTGCGCGTAGTCGTCGAACCACGGCTCGTAAGGAATGTCCTCCTCGATCTCGCCGAGGATCACCCGCTCCATGTCCTTCTCCGCAAGGAACGGCGCATAGTTGGGATAGACATAGACCCGCTTCTCGCCGCGCACCTGCCACAGCGACTGACCGGGGATATCGGCGTGGTAATAGACCTGCGCCTTCGGCGAAGAGACCAAGATGCCGAAATTGTGCTTGTAGGTGGAGAAGTTCGGCACCAGCTTCTCAAGCTCGGCGAACATGTTCCCCATCAGATCGGCGTAGCGGGAATCCACTTCGTGCACGCGGCGCAGGTTGAGCCAGAGACGGCCTTGCTTGATTGCATCCAGCACGGTCTTGCCGTCCGCGCCGCCAATCTCTCCCTCGCTCCACAGCTTCTTGTGAACGCCCTGTTCGCCCATATGCAGGAAGTCGTAGTGCTGGCGCGGATAGCTTTCGATCAGCCCGGCCAGCACATCGTCGCTGAACAGCCCCGTTTCGGGCAACGCGTGGTTGATGCAAACCGGATGCTGCCCCCAGAGCTCGGAGTGTTCCGGCTTCCAGCCAGTCATGATCCGCGCCGGTGCCGCAACGCGCCCGCCGCCGTGTGAAATATCGCTATCCCGCTTCATTTGACGTTCCGTAATTTTTGAATGGAGGCCGCAGCATGACCTAGGGTCATTGAAAACCCCTGAACGCATTTCCCGGAAATTCGTCTGTTTTTCCGCAAGGTTAGCGATACCTGAATCAGGAGATGAAAATTCTACCGGAGGTGCCGCGCCAGTCTTCAATCGGCCATATTCCGGGCGCTATGCAATTCACGCGGTCCAAAGCGCAAAACTGCGTAAGACCCGCCGCCCGCTGCGGCCCAAACGCAGCTCCGGCCATGACCGGATAAACGCGGCCAAGGGACCAGGCCGCCGGTGACAAACACCGGCCGCTGCAAACCGCGAACCTCTTTTGCAAACACTCCAGATCCGCGGAAAGGATCACCCCATGCAGCTTCGCGCCGCAATTGCAGCAGCCGTCCTTCTGGCCGCCTCCACCCTTGCCGCCCGCGCCGACGGCACCCTGGTCGTGGAAGTCACGAACTGGGACCCGGTCAATCGCGTCCTGACATTCAACGACCGTACGCAGGTTGCCAATGTGACACCCGATCTCGGCTTGCCCGAAGACATAAAACCGGGCGACGTCATCGTCATCCAGTATGAGGGCGGCGACAACGGCATCGACCGCATCACCTCGATTACCCGCAAGGAATAGCTGGTCTCAACGAAGCGGGCGGGTATTTCATCCCGCCCGCTTCGCTTCCATGGAACGTCCTGCCCAGGGAAGTCCGTCATCGGGAATGGCGTCAGGCGTATAACGCACGGGCACCGAGCGCTTCATGAACCGGAACAGCACCGGCATATACCAGGCGACAATCAGCAGCTTTGCCGCCGCCAGCCCGTAGTAACCGCCCCAGAGCATATAGACGGCCAGCGCGGCCAATCCCCCGGTGATGACAATCGTCAGCACCAGATTGAGGGAAAACCCGATGAACCCGCTCCCCTTGCGAAACGACACCTCGTATCCGCCTTCGGACAGCCGCGCGTGCAGCGCCTTCAGGAAGCTCGAATACTCAGCGTCCTGCACGATGAAATCGTTGAAGCCGCGATAGCTCGTATTGCTGATCCGGACGCGTTCGCCCGAACGTGACGCGATGGTGGCAAGGAACCGGTCCGGCTGTGCCCGCGATGGCCGGTAAGCAAGATGTACCCTGGTAATGTCTGCATAGGCCAGACGCCCGGACCCGCCGTCCTCGTCTTCCCAGATGAGCGCATCATCGGTCAGCCGGTAGATCCGCTGCTGTGCGTAGACATGAAACCGGTGGCTGTATGAGACCTGCGCGCTCACGATGGGTTCAGGTCGCCGGGCCGATAAGTGCCAGGCCTGGCGGCAATCAGGAACCGTCCCAGCCAAGGCACGAAGCCGAGCATGATCACGACAGCAACCGCGCCCATGATCGCCGATGCATCGGCAAGCACCGCATAAATCGTTCCAGCAATGAAGATGAACAGCGCGCAGCAATAGAAGATTGTCGCCGCATAACCGGCTCCCGTTGCGCCAAGCCTGTAACTGACATCCTCGCCATGCGCCGCAAGCTTTTGGTGCAGCGCCCGCAGAAACACAGCGAATGCATCCTGCTGCATGTCGAAATTGCCGGGGCTGACATAGGAGCGGTTGCTGAGCTTCAGCGCCTTGCCGCGCCGCGGCGAGATGACCGCGTAAACCGTGCCCGCCTGAAGGTCGGGCCAGGACGACAGCCGCACCCTGGCGATATCGCCATAGGCCATGCGTCCGGCTTCACCTTCTTCATCCTCCCAGACGACAGCGTCTTCATCGAGATGATACGTCCGGTACCGCTCAAGCAGATTGAACCGCTGGCTATATGAAACCGTCTCCCCCATTCGGGCAGATTGCCACAAACGCTATTTCCCCGCCACGCTCAGGCGCGGAAAATGATTGCAGCGCCCCCCGCGATCAGCGCGAACCCCGCGAGATGGTTCCAGCCGAGCGGCTCCTTGAGATAGAAAGCCGAGAAACCGGCGAACACGATCAGCGTGATCACCTCCTGCATCGTTTTCAGCTCTGCTGCCGAATAGACCTGATGTCCGATCCGGTTGGCAGGCACCGCAAGGCAATACTCGAAGAAGGCAATGGCCCAACTGGCCACAATGACGATTGCCAGCGCTGTGCTCTTGAACTTGAGGTGGCCGTACCAGGCGATGGTCATGAACAGGTTGGAAAACGTGAGTAACACGACCGGCGCGACCCATGGCCAAAGGGGAAAAGGCGGGTGCATGGATTGAAGACTCCGTGACGGAAAACCGAAATCGCTCCTGCGCTTCACCCGCATATCTGTCAAGCATGCAAACCAGGCGCTCATTCTTGACGCGGCTATCGCTTGCCAGCGAATGTTAATCGAAACATCGTTCCTGAAAGACAACAAACCATGGCGACGCTCCGTGAACCGCTGATCATCGGTGATATACGCATCGACCGGATTGTCGAACTGGTGTCCGATGTCTTCCCGGCCACTGAGTTCTTCTCCGGCCTGACGCCCGAGATTTACGAAGAGCACCGCCACTGGCTGGAGCCGGATTTCATCCACCCCGAGACCGGCAAGGTGATCCTGTGTTTCCAGAGCTATCTGGTGCGCACGCCGCGCCAAACGATCCTCGTGGATTCCTGCATCGGCAACGACAAGCCGCGCCCGGGCCGCCCGTTCTTCGACATGCTGAAGCTCGACACCTGGGAGAAGAACCTCGCCGCGATGGGCGTCGGCATGGCCGATATCGACTTCGTCATGTGCACCCACCTGCACGTCGATCACGTCGGCTGGAACACGCGGCTGGAGAACGGCCGCTGGGTGCCCGCATTCCCCAATGCGCGTTACATCTTCTCTCAAAAGGAACTGGATTTCTGGACCGAGCGCGAGGCGAAGTCGCCGGAAACCTGCCCGTGGGTCACCGATTCCGTGCTGCCGGTCGTGGCATCCGGCTGCCACCAGTGCGTGACGAGCGATCACGCTTTCGAAGATACCGTCCGCCTGATCCCGACGCCCGGCCACACCATCGACCATTTCTCGGTCGAACTGGGAGCCAAACACCCCGACGCCATCATCGGCGGCGACATGATCCATTCGCCGCTCCAGCTGCTCTATCCCGATATGGGTATGTTCTCCGACTACAATTCCAAACAGGCCGGCGAAACCCGCCGCGCCCTATTCTCCCGCATCATGGACACGCCGACGAAGCTCTGCACCGCCCACTTCGCCGACCCTTCGATCATCCGCATCACCGGTGAAAAGAACGGCGGGTTCGCGTGGGCCTACGCCTAGCCGGCGCACGGCCAGCCAGAAGCCGCAACGCCCGGCCTCTTCCCTGAACCCCAAATGAACGCCGGCTTCAGGGGCGTTTCAGACCGGAAATGTTTTCTTCACGCTAATCCCGGCTATCCGCCGGACGGTTTCAATTGCCCCTTGCGGCAAAGCGTGGAGACAAACACATGGGAAGACGACTGTTCACCGCCCTCGTTCTCGGCTGCGCCAGCCTCGGCTCGGCCTTCGCGATGGCGCCTTATGCCGTAACCGGCGCAATGACCGCCCATGGTGCTTCCCAGCTCCTGCCCGCCGCATACGCGCAACAGCAGAAAGGGCCTGCCGTGACGAGCACTTCAGATAGCATGCCGCTTGGCGGCACTTGGCAATTGACGCATCTGGCCGGCCCCGGCGGCGAGCTTTCCGGGCTCGACGACGCGTTGGTCGCGCGTTCGCAGATCGTGATCGGCGAAGACGGCAAGCTGTCGGGAACCGTCGGCTGCAACCGCTTCGGAACAAGCCTTACGCTTGATGGCGACGACATCGCCTTCACCGGCGTACTGGCAACCCGCAAGGCCTGCTTCGGGCCTGTATGGGATGCCGAACGCGGCCTGTTCGCGGCCTTCAAGCATGCCGCCGGCTACACCCAGGACGGCAACGAACTGATCCTGCTCGATGCGCGCGGCAACGCCATCGCCCGCTTCGCGCGGGCCTGACCCTTCCAACGAGGCAACACGAGGAAGAAGAACCATGTTGAGGAAACTCATCGCAACCATGGCCGTCGTCATATCGGCGCTCGCCGCTTCGACGGCGGCCAATGCGGCTCAATATTACACGCTCCAGTCCGTGCAGAGCGGCAAATATGTCGCCTCCGCCGGCGGCTACCTTGCCGCCAACCAGCCTTCCGCCAAGACCGCACTGCGGTTCGATATGGTGCGCGTTCAGTCCAGCCAGGTCGCCTTCCGCGATCGGAAATCCGGCAAATATCTGCGCGCGGGCGTCGGACAGGGCGCGTTCCTCGCTGTGGCTTCCGCCCGTGTCGGCTCATGGGAAATCTTCCACATGCGCACCAATGGCGGCACCTTCACGCTGCGATCGGCGCAGAATGGCAAATATGTCCGCGCCGGCGTCGGCAATGGTTCGTTGCTGGCCGCCGTCTCCGATCGTGCGGCGGGGTGGGAAACCTTCCGTCTCGTGCGCGTCATTGTCTCGGACAACGCCCGCGCGCCGCAGCAGCCCCAGCGCGGCAACAACGGCTTCGAGCTTGCAGGCAACTGGCGCCTCAGCGTTCTGCGCAACAATGCCGGACGCCTTGAGGAACTCGGCGGCAACGCCTCGCGCGCAACCCGCATGAACATCAACCGGCGCGGCAAGGTCTCCGGCAATGGCGGCTGCAACAGCTTCGACACAAGCGTCGAACAGACCAGCCGTGCCGCCGTGCGCTTCTCGAATGTCATTTCCACGAAGATGCGCTGCGGCGGCGCAACCGACACCTACGAGCGCGTCCTGTTCAACGCCTTCGCGGCATCGCGCTACTTCGCCCGCGATAACCGCCACCTCTATCTCTACGACCGCAACGGCCAGGAAATCGCCCGCTTCATCGGCGGCTGAGAGGCAATAAAAATTGGAAGAGACGCCCGGCGGCACCGGCGGACAAGACAGCAATGCCTTCTCCCGCTGGCGCGCCGGGCCCTCCCCCTTACTCGAACGTACAGGCTTACTTGGCCGTGATAACGGTCATGATCAGCTTGCCATCTTCCTTGATCGGACCGTCTTCCTTGGCGCCGAGCGTGTATTCAAACTCACCCGCTTTCATGCCGCCATCTTCGCCGTGAACCATGAGCATCAGCTTCTCGCCGCTCTTCACCTCTTCGGTCAGATCGGCGGTGACGTTCTCGTTCTTGCCGTTCTTGATCCACGCGTGACCAACGACCGGGCCGGGCTTCATGTCGTCTCCGGTGCGGTGCACGACCAGCCAGCCGTCCTGCGTTGTATTGATCTCGGTGGCGGTCACCTTGCCGCCTGAAACATCCTGGTCGTCGGCCGACACGGAAAGGTGATGCATGGCGAAGGCCGAGGTCGCGGAAAGCGCAATCGCGCCTCCGAAAAGCGCGGCTTTGATCATGTTGGTCATTGGGAGAACTCCCTGTTTTCCCTGGCTTGGGGGAATGTGCACCGGCGAACGGCCAGGGGTCTTCGTGCGCCAGCGCAGGAAGTAACGGGGCAGGTTTGCGGAAAGTTTCACCCGGGCATCAGAAATAATTTCAGGTCACAGCGGACCGATGCCGCGCTGGCGGTCGAGATAATGCGCGGCAAGCCAGCACAGGCTGGCCCATGCGGCGCCGAGCGACCAGCCGGCCAACACGTCGCTTGGCCAGTGCACGCCCAGATAGACGCGGCTGACACCGATCAGCAAACCGATCGCGACGGCGCACAGTATCATCAGCCGGCGCAGTTCATGGCGCGGAATGAAGCGGATCGCAACCGCGGCAAGCACCAGATAGGCGAGCATGCCGACAGTTGCATGCGCGCTCGGAAAGCTTGAGGTGAATGTCGATGCGAAGGGCTCGACGACATCGGGCCTGGCGCGGGAGAAAATGGCTTTCGCACCGTTGGCCACAAGCGTTCCGCTGACGAGCGATCCAAGCAGGAAAAGGGCCGCCTTCCCGTGGCGCTCCAGCACAAGAGCGGCAAACACGATGACCGACACGATGCTCAGCACCGTAAACGAGCCCAGCGCCGTGATGTCTATCATCGCCGCCTCGAACCAGGGCGGCCCGATGGGATCGTCCGGTGCGCTTCGCAGGGCGAGGATAATGCTGTTGTCGAATGCGGTCAGCAGATCGTTGCGCATCAGTGCGGCAAGCAGCACGAAACCGCATAAACCGGCAACGGCGATGCCCCATAAGAGGCGCACGCGCGGGTGGTGATGGTGGCGGTCGCCAAAAAGACGGGATTTGCGCGTGTGTCGGGTCATTGCGTGCCAATGCTTCATGCGGCAATCGGGTTGCCCCGGCAATTGCGGCACACAGCCGGTTTCACCATTGAACCGCACCCATAACCCATCCGGGTGGATCGCACACGCGAAAAGCCCGCGGCGATTGCCGCGGGCCTCCCGGCTTGTTCAGGGCGGACAAACGCCCTGCCGACCTTTGAGGAATCATCCGGCTTGTCAGTTGACGGTGGGTTCGCCGACGTCACGGGTGTCCTTCAGGTAAAGTCCATTATCCTCATTCATCGCCGTATCGTCCGAGGACGGATTGTTGACCTTCTCATCACGGACAACCTGGTTGTTCCCCACCGTCTCACCAACCTTGGAGCGGTCGAGCGGCTTGCCGAACTCGTCGTTCATCTTGAACTGCGCGCCGGCATCGTCAGCCGACGGGTTGGAAACGTCCTGATCCGTCTTCACCGGGGATTCGTCATCAAGCGCATAAGCGGCGCCGGAAAGTCCCATCGCCATACTCAGCGCCAGTGCGGAAATCATTGTGCGGTTCAACATTTTGAACTCCTTTCACAAGGCGAAGGGGTGAATTGGGCAACTGCCTTCGCCTTGGGTGGAGACAACGGATGCATGGAAATCCCGTTCCAGAAAAATCATGAATCTCCGGCACATTTTTTTGAGGTGGAAAGCGAAACTTTTCGGGCGGATTTTCGTAGCGCACACGGGCGCGGCAACCAGGAATGATTCCGCCATTGAATTGCGCCCCGCTACGGCGTTATCACTTAATACCAGGGCTGGAAGCCGCCATGTTCAGCGGCACATCCGCGGGTAGGCCGACATGACACAACCAAAGATCAAACAGCTCATCACCGTCTCAGCGCTCGCGCTGTCACTGGCCACCGTCAGCGCCCTCGCCTCCGAGACCGAAACCGGCAAGGTCGTGGCCTACGACATGGAAGCCCGGTTGCTGACGCTGGAAAACGGCCATGAGTTCTTCCTCGCCGAAGACATTTCGACCGCGACGATGGACATCGGCGACGAAGTCACCCTGACCTATGACGAAGAGGAAGACGGCAACCTGTTGGCCACCAAGATGAAGGTGGCCGAGTAGGGTGGTTTTTCGAATTTCTTCGTAATCTTATGCCCCTCCCTAAATTCGATCAAAACCAATAGACTACGTCTATGAAAGCCGTTTTCTATCACAAGCCGGATAGTCGATACGACGATGTAACCGGAGAACGGTACCATTTCCCTCGCCAGTATTTGTCCCGTGTGGAACCCGTTGTTGGCGATTGGATGGTCTATTACGGACCAGTGGAAAATAAGGATGGTCGCTTCTACACAGGTATTGCAAAGGTCGCCGATATTTCACCTGACCCATCCACAGCGAAGCATTATTACGCGCATTTGAACGGCTATATCGATTTCGATAGATCCGTTGAGTACAAGGAAAATGGCGGCTTCGAACGGCGCCTCGTCCAAGCTGATGGTACGATTAACAATGGCTACAAAGTTCAGGCTGTTCGAAAACTAGAAGAGGCCGAGTTTGCAGCAATTGTACAAGCAGGCTTGTCGCAACCCGACGAATGGCCAGATCGATACGATGAAATCGTAAATTCCGATGATGAGGTGACCCAAAGCAGCGGATTTGGCGACACACCTCAACCTGGCCTGATTGGCCAACCATTTGAACGACCAATCATTGAGCAATTGACGAAACGAAAATGGCGCGACGCAAAATTCAAGCAGCATGTGCGCATCGCATATGACCGAACATGCGCTTTCACTGGGCTTCGATTAATCAATGGTCAAGGTCGTCCAGAGGTCGAAGCGGCGCATATTCGCCCCGTTGAGAAAGGCGGCAATGATTGGGTCCGTAATGGGATCGCGCTATCCGGCACAGTACATTGGATGTTCGACCGCGGCCTCCTATCAATTGAAGACGATTTTACAATCTTACGCTCCCGCCATTTGAATCATGATGTCTCTCATTTGCTTAATCACGATATGAAAGCAAATGTACCGGCAGATAGCCGGTTGCGGCCTCATCCCGAATATCTGGGCTGGCATCGCACGAACGTGTTCAAACAATAATCGTCGCCTTTTGGCTCAGAACTAATCGCAAGCTTCCCCCGGCCCTCGGCTATGGCCTCGGGCGTTCGCGCCTTGAAACGATTCACAGGATCGTTTCATCGGTTACACCGAACGCCGCTTACCCCTTCCCTCTCCCGGTGACTCGTCCCATATTCGCGCCATGGCGAAATCCACCAAAAAGAAAGAGCTGCCCTCCATCGAGGACGCGCTGAAGCCGTTCATGGAAGACGGCAAACCCTCGGGCATGTCGGAAGCGCCGCAGGCGGCGTTCACCGCCGAAGCCAGGGTCGATTCCGGGATCGGCAAGAAGATTCTCAAGAGCCGAGGCGCTGCATCCAAGGCAGCCCGCCCCGAACGCGCGCCCCGTATCGACGGCACCGAGGGAATGGACCTCATGGACCCGTCGACCGCGCCCGCCCAGCCCAAGGGCAAGGGCCGCATTCCCGACGATGGCTCCGCGTCCCTGCCCGCGCAGAAGAACATAGAGGCGCTGCTGGCGCGCGGGCGGCCGTTCTACGTCTCCGACGACGCGCCGGAATGGGTGCCGCACCGCCCCGAACGCCCGGAGAAAACCGAGGGCGGCATCGCCTTCAACCTGCAGGCCGAATACGAGCCCAAGGGCGACCAGCCGACCGCCATCGCCGAGCTTGTCGAAGGCATCGGCCAGCAGGAGCACAATCAGGTGCTGCTCGGCGTCACCGGCT
>JAGRLC010000049.1 GCA_020441995.1 Rhodobiaceae bacterium | reverse complement strand
AAACGGTCGTGGAAACGGATTTCCCGGTTGAGGACAAGTTTGCCGGACTGAAGGCGCCGAACGAAAGGCAAGTTCGCGCCCGCGGTGCGACCGCCTTTCTCACCATTCAGGAAGGCTGCGACAAGTTCTGCACCTTTTGCGTCGTGCCTTATACCCGTGGTGCGGAATTTTCCCGGCCCGCCGCTGAGATCATCGCCGAAGCGCAGCGGCTGGCCGATGCCGGCGTGCGCGAGGTGACGCTGCTTGGCCAGAACGTCAACGCCTATCACGGCGAGGGCCCGGACGGAGCTGAGTGGGGTCTTGCGCGATTGCTTTATGCGCTGGCCGAGGTCGATGGCATCGAACGGCTGCGTTACACCACCAGCCACCCGCGCGACATGGACGGAGAGCTGATCGCCGCCCATGGCGATATCCCCGCGCTGATGCCGTATCTGCATCTGCCGGTGCAATCGGGCTCCGACCGCATTCTGGCGATGATGAACCGCCGTCACGACCGCGCGCTTTATTTCGATCTGGTGGATCGCCTGCGCGATGTGCGGCCCGATATCGCGATGTCGTCCGATTTCATCGTCGGTTTCCCCGGCGAAACGGACCGGGATTTCGCCGATACCATGGACCTGGTGCGCCGCGTTGGTTTTGCGCAGGCCTATTCCTTCAAATACAGCGCCCGCCCGGGTACGCCCGCCGCAACCATGGAACGGCAGGTGCCGGAGAGTGTCGGCTCGCAGCGTCTGGCCGAGCTTCAGGCCCTGTTGCGCACGCAACAGGCGGATTTCGCCGCAAGCCTTGAAGGGCGGTCTTTCGATGTCCTGTTCGAGAAGACGGGCCGTAAACCGGGCCAGATCGTCGGCCGTTCGCCCTGGCTTCAGCCGGTCGTTGTCGATGCCCCGGAAACCCTGATCGGCTCGCTTGGCCGCGTCAGGGTGACGCAGGCTGGTTCCAACAGCCTCTTCGCGGAATTGGACAGTGACGTTTCGGTTTCTCCGCGACATGATGATGGCAGCCCGCACCGGGCCGAATCATTTGCCTGAGGAGGCGATCAGCTACGCGCGCATGGCCGACAGGACCCTGACCTTCGAGGACAACCGCCTTGCCAGCGCCCTGTTCGGGCAGTTTGATGAACATCTCGCCCTGATCGAACAGAAGCTCGGGGTCGAAACGAGCGCGCGCGGAAATCATGTCAACCTGAGCGGCAGCGCCGAAGCCTGCGCAAATGCCGCCGATGTGCTGGAATCGCTCTATTCGCGCCTGCGCAAGGGCGAGCATGTCGGCCTCGCCGATGTCGATGGCGCGATCCGCGTGGCAAGCCGCACCGGTATCGATCAGAAACCGCTGCCGGGTCTTGCGGGCCTTGCCCAGATAACGACGCGGCGGCGCACGATCACCGCGCGTTCCGCCAATCAGGACGCCTATATCCGACAGCTTGAAGCTTGCGATCTGGTATTCGGCGTCGGGCCGGCCGGTACCGGCAAGACCTACATCGCGGTTGCCTATGCCGCCGCTCTTCTGGAACGCGGCGCTGTCGACCGGCTGATCCTGTCGCGGCCCGCGGTGGAGGCCGGCGAGCGGCTCGGCTTCCTGCCCGGCGACATGAAGGAAAAGGTCGATCCTTACCTGCGCCCGCTTTATGACGCGCTTTATGACGTCATGGCGCCGGAAAAGGTCGAGCGCGGCATCGCCAACAACATCATCGAGATTGCGCCGCTGGCTTTCATGCGCGGGCGCACGCTGGCCCATGCGGCGGTGATCCTCGACGAGGCGCAGAACTGCACGGCGATGCAGATGAAAATGTTCCTGACCCGCCTCGGTGAAGGCTCCAAGATGATCATCACCGGCGATCCGAGCCAGATCGACCTGCCCGATGGCCAGAAATCCGGGCTTCCCGAAGCGCTCGGCCTGCTCGATGGCGTCGAGGGTGTCGGCGAAACGCGCTTCACCGCGCAGGACGTGGTCCGCCACCCGCTGGTCCAGCGTATCGTTGACGCTTATGACGCGCGCGATGCGGAACGCCGCAAAACCTAGCGCCCTGAACTTGATGCCGGTTAAACAAATTGTCATTGAAGCGGTTACGGCTGCCGGAGACTGGTCCGGCAGCCTCACGCAAGCGGATATCGACTCCGCCGCCGCCATCGTTTCCGCTGAAACCGGCGCCCATGGCGAAGTGGCGCTGGCGCTTGCAGACGATGCGCTTCTCAGGCAGCTCAACCGCGACTATAGGGGCAAGGACAAGCCGACCAACGTTTTGTCGTTTCCCTCAGGCGAGGGTGACTTCCTCGGCGATGTCGCCATGTCGCGGGAAACCCTGGTCCGCGAGGCCTTGGAACAGGGAAAGGACGAGCGCAGCCACGCCCTGCACCTTCTTGTTCATGGAATCTTGCATCTTCTCGGCTATGATCATGAAACAGATAAACAGGCCGATGCCATGGAATCGCTCGAAAGACGCATTCTTGAAAAACTGGGCATCGAAGATCCATATGGAGATCAACCACAGGCGCATTGAACTAAACCCTCGCGCCATGCTGCATCGGATGAGATGACACACACTGACAAGACACAGGGATTGCCGGGAGCGGACACCGGCGATCCCGGACCACAGCAGCAATCGTCCGCGAACCTCCCGGTTGTTTATTCGCCGCGCCGCCGCCGCTTCCTTGTCGACTGGCTGAAAGGCCTGTTGGGCATGAGCGGCAGCGATAACGTGCGCGCGTCCATCAGCGATGCGCTGGAAGCCGTTCCCGCTGGCCAGGACCAGTTGTCGGCTGAAGAGCGGATCATGCTGCGCAACGTACTGGAACTACGCGAGCTGCGCGCCGATGACGTCATGGTGCCGCGCGCCGATATCGTTTCAGTCGATATCAACGGCACGCTCGGAGAAGTGCTTGGCGTTTTCCAGAAAGCGGGCCATTCACGCCTGCCCGTTGTCCGCGAGACGCTCGATGAGCCGATCGGCTTCATCCACATCAAGGACATTCTGGCGGTGATGACGAAATCCGCGACGTCGGGACGGCGCAAGAAAAGCGAATCCGGCGCGGACACGAAAAAGCCGATCGACCTGTCCCGTGTGGATCTTGGCAAGACGCTGACGCAGGCCAAAATCACAAGGGAGGTGCTCTTCGTTCCGCCTTCGATGCCGGCGGGAGACCTTCTCGCCAAGATGCAGGCGACCCGGCTTCATATGGCGATCATCATTGACGAGTATGGCGGCACCGACGGACTGGCGACGATCGAGGATCTCGTGGAGGAAATCGTCGGTGATATCGAGGACGAACACGACGATGCCAGCGGACCGCTGATCGCGCCGGTTTCCGACGGTGTATTCGTTGCCGATGCGCGTATGCCGCTCGATGAATTGCAGGAAGCTCTTGGCAACGGCTTCGAAGTGTCGGAAGACGTCATGGATGAAGTCGATACGCTCGGCGGACTGGTGTTCTCCCAATTGGGCCGGGTTCCGGTTCGGGGTGAACTCGTGTCCATTCCCGGCGGTTACGAGATCGAGGTGATCGATGCGGACCCGCGCCGGATCAAGCGGGTGCGTATCCGCAAGAGCCTGCCCGCCGACAAGCGGCGCGGGCGGACACAGGGCGTGGCTGCGGCCGAGTGACGCAAGCCGGATTTTAACCCGTCGGTTTGTGTGGGGGGATTTGCGCAATGTTTCAGACCCTTGCGCAGGGCGTGATGCTGCAATGGGGCTGGCGGCGCATTCTGCTCGCCATTCTGGCTGGCGCGGCATCGGCTCTGGCAATGCCGCCGTTCGGCTTTTTCCCGGTCCTGTTCTTCACCTTTCCGGTTTTTGTCTGGCTGATCGACGGCGCGGTCGCCAGCGGTGCGCACAAGCGCAGGCAGGAAATTCTCTCTGCCGCCTGGGCCGGCTGGGGCTTCGGCTTCGGCTATTTTCTCGCCGGTCTCTGGTGGGTTGGCGGCGCGTTCCTGGTGGATGCGGAAACCTTCGGCTGGCTGATGCCGTTCGCAGTCACATTGATGCCGGCGGGACTGGCGCTGTTTTTTGCGGCCGGTGCGGCGCTCGCCCGTGTCTTCTGGCGGCCCGGACCCTTCCGGATTTTCGTGTTCGCCTTTGCCTTCGGTCTTGAGGAAATCCTGCGCGGATACGTTCTGACCGGTTTTCCGTGGAATGCTTTCGGCTATGCGCTTGCGGCCAACAACGCATCCATGCAGCTGGGGGCGCTGATCGGCCTGCACGGGATGAGCGTGCTGGCTGTCTTCATCTTTGCAAGCCCCGCGGCGCTGGGCCTGTCCGATGCCGGCCACATACGCGGGCGGGTCATTGTGCCGGGCCTGGCCGCCGCGTTGCTGCTCGTCTCTTTCGGCTATGGCGCATACAGGCTGTCGCTTGATGAGCCTCCGGATACCGGCGTCCGCATCCGCGTCGTCCAGCCCAGCATTCCGCAGGAACAGAAGTTCGATTCTGAAAAGGCGAGCCAAACCCTTTCGGCGCTGCTGACGCTCAGCGATATCGCAACTTCGCCCGAATCGAGCGGTGTCGGCGATTTCGATGCGGTAATCTGGCCGGAATCCGCATTTCCGTTTTATCTGCAGGAAGAGCCCGCTGCGGTTGCCGCCCTGGCCGCCCTGATCCCCGGCAAAACGGTTCTGATCACGGGGCTTCAGCGCTACGAGACTGCGCCGAACAATCCGCGCGGCTATGTCGGCTACAATTCGATCGGCGTGATCGACAGCAATGGCGCCATGATCGCGCATTACGACAAGACGCATCTGGTGCCGTTCGGCGAGTACCTGCCGTTCCAGGGATTCATGGAGGCCATCGGCTTCCGGCAGCTGACAAACATGCCGGGCGGATTCGACGCCGGCGAAACCCGGGCGCCGGTTTCAGTGGGGGATATACCGCCGTTCGTGCCGTTGATTTGTTACGAAGCGATTTTTCCTGGCGTCGTTAACCGCGATCTGCCGCGCGCGGCATGGATACTCAATGTCACCAATGATGCCTGGTACGGCGATACGCCGGGCCCGCGCCAGCACCTGCTTCAGGCCAGGCTGCGGGCGGTCGAGGAAGGTTTGCCGATGGTGCGTGCCGCCAATAACGGTATTTCGGCGGTGACTGATTCGCGGGGCCGAATTGTCGCGTCGCTTTCCTTGAATGCGAGAAACGTCATGGACATAACGCTGCCGGGAGCATTTGCACCCACTTTTTACGTAAAGACAGGGATTTTGCCCGCTTTGCTGTTGATTTCGGGGGTTTTTCTGGCCGGTTTGCTTTGGCGGCAGCGCTGATCAGGTAGCAGATATAACTAAACATGCACGGCGCGGTTGATTGAAAAATTTGTCGAAAAGTTAAGGATTTAGGCGCGCTTCGGGTATATGCTGATCCCTGTTTGGTAACACGTCCGTATTAGGGTGGTTATCAAACCTGAGCCCGAAGCAGGAGGAAACCATTCCGTGCCGGCTTCGGCTCCGATCAAGGACACGACAACAATTATGTCGGGAAAAAAACCACACCCTGTTGATATTCATGTTGGCAGCCGCGTGCGCATGCGCCGCATGCTGGTCGGGATGAGTCAGGAAAAACTGGGCGAGCGTCTTGGCCTAACCTTTCAGCAGGTCCAGAAGTACGAAAAAGGCACGAACCGGATCGGCGCCAGCCGCCTGTTCGAGATTTCGAGAATCCTCGATGTCCCGGTATCATTCTTTTATGAAGGTCTTGCGACAGCCGCGCAGCCGGCCATGGGCATGGCCGAAGGGCAGCAGGCGTCCTTTGACACATCACTGATCACGAGCGCTGACGGCATGGCCCTCAACCGTGCCTTCTTCCGCATCAAGGATCCGACGATGCGCAAACGCATTATCGACCTCGTCAAGGCCGCCGCGGACTCCGCCGACTGATCCGCAAAGGCCGTGCGCCTTTCCGTCACAACAGTGTCGTTCTTGACTGGGCGTTGCCCGGCTGTCAAAACGCGCCGGATTTACCCGGCCACAAGCGGGGTTGGCATCAGGCGAGCGCGCGCCCATCAGGCAGTGCGCCGGACAGACGGGGGCGCATGTGAGGCGGTCGAATTTCACCTTTACCAGCGAGTCGGTTTCAGAAGGTCATCCGGACAAGGTCTGCGATCGGATTTCCGATGAGGTTGTGGACCTGTTCTTCAGGGAAGCCGAAACCGCGGGGATGCCGGCGTCCGATGTCCGCGTGGCCTGCGAGACACTGGCAACGACGAACCGTGTCGTGATTGCCGGCGAGGTTCGCGGCCCCGAAGGCCTGTGTCACGCCCAGGCGGACGGCTCGGTGAAGGTCGATGAGAAGAAGATTGTCGAAGTCGCGCGCAAGGCGATCAAGGAGATCGGCTACGCCCAGGACGGCTTCCACCACGAGCATTGCAAGATCGATGTCCTTCTGCACGGCCAGTCGGCGCATATTGCCCGCGGCGTCGATGAAAAGGACAACAAGGACACCGGAGCCGGCGATCAGGGCATCATGTTCGGCTACGCCTGCCGCGAAACCCCGGAGCTCATGCCTGCCCCGATCTATTATTCGCATCGCATCTTGAGCGAGATGGCCGAAGCGCGCCATTCCGGCAAGGAGCCGGTGCTCGGGCCCGACGCCAAGAGCCAGGTTTCCGTCGCTTATGAGAACGGCAAGCCGGTTCGCGCGACGCAGATCGTTGTCTCCACCCAGCATCTGGACGAAGACCTGACGTCCGACGATATCCGCAAGATCGTCGAACCCTATGTGATTTCCTCCCTGCCGTCCGGCTGGGTCAACGATGACACAAAGTGGCACGTCAATCCGACCGGCGCTTTCGTTATCGGCGGTCCCGACGGCGACGCCGGCCTGACCGGCCGCAAGATCATCGTCGACACTTACGGCGGCGCGGCGCCCCATGGCGGCGGCGCTTTCTCCGGCAAGGACCCGACCAAGGTGGACCGGTCGGCAGCCTATGCGGCGCGCTATGTCGCCAAGAATGTTGTCGCCGCCGAACTGGCCGAACGCTGCACCATTCAGCTTTCCTACGCCATCGGCGTTGCCGAGCCGCTTTCGATCTATGTCGATACCGAAGGCACCGGCACGGTGTCCGATGAGGATCTTGAGAAGGTGATCCGCAAGACGCTGTCGCTGACGCCTAGCGTCATCCGCAAGAAGCTCAATCTCAATCAGGCGATCTATGCCCGCACGGCGGCATACGGTCACTTCGGCCGCCTGCCCGAGCCCGATGGCGGATTCTCCTGGGAAGCGCTCGATCTCATCGACGAGCTTCGCGCCAACGCGCGCTGACACCATGGACAGGGCGGACGGCCACAAGCGGCTTCACGGCCGCCGCAAGGGCCACGCCCTGAAGGACCGCCAGCAGCGGCTGGTTGAAACGCTGCTGCCAAAGCTCGCGCTCGATCTCGCGGAACCGGCGCCGGGGAATATCGGCGCGCTCTTCGCCGCCGCTCCCGAAGCAACGGTTCTCGAGATCGGCTTCGGCGGCGGCGAGCATCTCGCCGCAGGCGCGCAAGCCCGTTCCGGCTGGGGCTTCATCGGCGCGGAAGCCTATCTCAACGGCGTCGCCAAGATGCTGGTGGAGGCTGATGACCGCGGCCTCTCCAATCTGCGCCTGTACATGGGCGATGCCCATGACCTGCTGGCCTGGCTGCCGGAAGCCTGCCTTGACAGGGCCGATCTGCTCTATCTGGATCCATGGCCCAAGCGCCGCCACTGGAAGCGCCGGTTCATTTCCGGTGAATCGCTGGACATGCTTGCCCGTGTTCTCAAACCCGGGGCGCATCTGCGTTTCGCGTCCGACTGGCCGGACTACCTGACCTGGACCCTGATGCATGTGACGCGGCGCACCGACTTCCGCTGGCTTGCGCAAACGGCCGGCGACTGGCGCAAGCCGTGGGATGGCTGGACACGCACCCGCTATGAGGCCAAGGCCCTGCGGGAGGGCCGCGTGCCGGCCTATCTGACGTTCGAGCGGGTTTAGAGCACAGCGCGAAGAAGCGGATACCGGTTTTTCGCGAAAACCGATGCGGCCATGAAAAGATAACTCAGGCGGGTTTGCGCCCGCTGTAGACGCAAAACATCCCTTCCCGGAAAGCGGTTGCCACGTTATGGAAGCCGGCAGCCCGCATCCACTCAAGCTGCGCGCTTTCGCTGGCGCACTTGTCGTGCGTCATGCGTTCGCGCGCGCTTGCTAGTTCGTCTTCGCTGCCGCCGGCGGCGCGAACGTCGGTCTCCCAGCCTTCAAGCGCGTCGGCCATGACTGCCGGAGGTTCCGGCGCGACCTGCTCCGCATTAATGAAGATGCCGCCGGGCGCAAGCGCGTCGAAGATGCGGGTAAACAGCGCCTGCTTGTCGCAGTCCTCTAGATGATGGATCGAGAGGGCGGAGACGAAGGCGTCCTGATCTTGCGGCAATGCCGACATGGCATAATCCGCGACGATGAAAGCGGCTTGCGCATCCAGGGATGAGAAGCGTTTCTGTGCCTGTTCGATCATGTCCGCCGATATGTCGATCAGCGTGAAGCGCGCCTGTGGCAAAGATTGCGATACAAGCGCCGCCAGCAGGCCTGTTCCCGCACCGAGATCGGTAATATCCGGCTCGGCGGTGTTGCGCAGCGCATGCGACGAAAGCCTCACCGCCGTGCCGTAGAAGCGGTCGAAGCAGGGCACAAGCCGTGGCCGCGCCGCGTCGTAGATGGTGGCGACGGCATCGAATGCCACGGCGATACTGTTGCCCGTATTCATGTTGCCTTACCCCTGCATGTGAATGTCTACTTGCTACTTGGCGCAAAAGGACTATATTGCAGCCAATTCCAATCTCAATCAGAGACCTGATGAGGTGGGTCCCGCCCGGGGCCCGCGCCAAACGCATTTGCGGTATTGGTGCCGGAACGCCGGGCAGCAAGAAGCGGCTATCCGCTGAACAAAAGATGCAGATGAACGAACAGACGGCCACAGGAATAGACAGCGGCATCGGTTCCCTTGAGGAGCCGCGCATCGTGCGCGAGGCGGGCATCGATGCGCGCGTCGCGGCAATCGTCGAACCGGTGATCAATGATCTCGGCTACCGGCTGGTGCGCGTTCGCCTCTCCGGCCGCGACGGACTGACGCTTCAGATCATGGCCGAACGGCCCGATGGCGAGATGACGGTTTCCGATTGCGAGACGGTCAGCGAGGCGGTGTCGCCCGCGCTCGATGTCGAGGACCCGATCGACAAGGCCTACAACCTGGAGATTTCCTCGCCCGGCATCGACCGTCCGCTGGTCCGCCGCAGCGATTTCGCCCGCTGGCAGGGCCATGAGGCGAAGGTGGAGATGAATGTCGGCATCGACGGGCGCAGGCGCTTTCGCGGCCTGCTTGGCCCTGTTGCCGGTGACGCTGTCGAGATCGAGAGCGAAGGTGAGGATGGCGTGGCGAAAGTCGCGCTTGCCTTCGATGACATGGTGGATGCCCGCCTGATCCTGACCGACAAGCTGATTGATGCGGCCCTCGGACGAACCGGCACCGATGCCGGCCCGCGCGCCAAGCCGAAGAACCCGCGCAAGCGCTGAAGCTTTTTGCCGCTGGCCAAGTCCACGGCGTGATGAGAGGAGACTTGAGATGATCCTGGCGACGACGAACGGGGCGGCCCGATGAACGCTGCTGTAAGCGCCAACAGGCTTGAACTTCTGCAGATCGCCGATGCGGTCGCGCGCGAAAAGTCGATCGATCGCGAGATCGTCATCGACGCCATGCAGGACGCGATCCAGAAGGCGGCGCGCTCGCGCTACGGCAACGAGACCGAGGTCCGCGCCGAGATCGATGGCAAGACCGGCGAAATCCGGCTGAACAGGCTTCTCACCGTTGTTGAGGAGATGGACAATCCGGCCATCGAGATCCTGCTGCAGGATGCGCAGCTGCGTAACCCGGCAGCCCGCGTCGGCGACTTCATTGCCGACCCCCTGCCGCCGCTCGACTTCGGCCGTATCGCCGCCCAGAGCGCCAAGCAGGTCATCGTCCAGAAGGTCCGTGAAGCCGAACGCGACCGCCAGTTCGAGGAATACAAGGACCGTGTCGGCGAGGTCATCAACGGCATCGTCAAGCGTGTCGAATACGGCAACGTCATCATCGATCTCGGCCGTGGCGAAGGCATCATCCGCCGCGACGAGATGATCCCGCGCGAGGCCTATCGCCCGGGTGACCGTATCCGCGCCTATATCTACGACGTGCGCCGCGAGCCGCGCGGCCCGCAGATCTTCCT
>JAGRLC010000169.1 GCA_020441995.1 Rhodobiaceae bacterium | reverse complement strand
GCCTTGCGCGTGACGATGTCGCGCGGACGGATCTGCTTGGCGATGAGTTCCATCACCTTTTCGCCGGAGGCGTAGCAGAAGCGATCACGGATTTCATACGGCGCAGGCGCACCGCAGGAATATGGCAGTGCCAGCCCGATCGCCTCGGCGACGGTCGCCATGGTGTTGGCGGTGAACTGGGCGCCGCAGGAACCGGCGGACGGGCAGGCAACCTGCTCGATCTCTGTCAGTTCCTCGTCGCTCATGGCGCCGACGGAGTGCTGGCCGACGGCCTCAAACATATCCTGGACGGTGATCTGTTGGCCGCGCCAGTTGCCCGGCAGGATCGAACCGCCATAGATGAAGATCGAAGGCACGTTCAAACGGACCATCGCCATCATCATGCCGGGCAGCGACTTGTCGCAGCCGGCAAGGCCGACGAGCGCGTCGTAGCAATGGCCGCGCATGGTCAGTTCAACGGAATCGGCAATGGTCTCGCGCGAAATCAGCGAGGCCTTCATGCCCTGGTGGCCCATGGCGATGCCATCGGTCACGGTAATGGTGCAGAATTCGCGCGGTGTGCCGGCGGCAGCCGATACGCCCTTTTTCACCGCTTGCGCCTGGCGCATCAGCGAGATGTTGCAAGGGGCCGCTTCGTTCCAGCAGCTTGCCACGCCGACGAGCGGCTGGTGGATCTGCTCTTCGGTCAGACCCATCGCGTAAAGATAGGAACGGTGCGGTGCGCGCTCGGGCCCTTCCGTCACATAGCGGCTCGGCAGGCGGCTTTTATCAAATGTCTTGGCGTCCATTGACGCTTAATCCCCTATACGCAACTCGCAAAACCGCACACCGTGCGCGGATGAGCGCAGACCAGCTGATGTCATGCCACGGCAAAAAAACCATCTGCAAGGCAAGTCATATCGCCTTGCGCCGTTCGCGGATCAGCGTTGCAACTTGGCAACACCACAGGAGCGGCAATGGTGAAATCGCCTCCAGCGGCATTTGTCGCGGAAGCCCTCCGCGGATACCGCAATGGCCGTTCAGCCAATCAGTTACAGGGGTTTACGCGCCTTTTTGTGGCGCAATCTGGGCGCGGGCCGTCACGATCCGCGCCCAAATCATGAATTGGTAAAGGTTGTGTCTTTACAGCCACAGTGGAAGGCCGAGGCTTAGCCCTGCTGGAGCGCGTCGAGCCGGGAGACCGCCTCGCCCACCTTCTCAAGGCGTTCGCGCGCTTCCTGGAGCCTTTCGCGCTGTTCCTCGATGACAGCCTCCGGCGCATTGGCAAGAAAGCCCGGATTTTCGAGTTTCTTCGAAATGCCGCCAACCTCTTTTTCGAGCTTTTCGCGTTCCTTGGTCAGGCGCGCCTTTTCCGCCGCGACGTCGACGATACCGGCAAGCGGAAGCGCGATGATCTCGGCGCCGACAATGGCCTGAACGCAGCCGGCCGGAACTTCATCGGCGAATTCCAGATTGTCGATACGGGCAAGACGCACAATCGATTCCTCGTTGCGCGCAATCGCCCCCTTGGCCGCGTCCGTGGCCTTGACCATGACAAGACCGACCTTGGCGCCCGGCGCGACGTTCAGCTCCGTACGCACCGAACGGATCGTGGAGATCAGCTCGATAACCCAGTCGATCTCGCGCTTGGCGTCTTCGGCACGATCGATCAGCGGTTCGCCGCCGCTCGGCCACTGGGTATGCATCAGCATGCCGTCGCGGCTGGCGCCTTCGTCAACGCGGGCCCAAAGCTCCTCGGAGATGAACGGCATCACCGGATGCATGATTTTCAGCATCTCGTCGCGCACAAAGGCGGCCGTCGCCCGCGTTTCGGTCTTCTCCGGCCCATCCGGCCCGTTGAGGACCGGCTTCGCCAGTTCCAGGTACCAGTCGCAATAGGTGTTCCAGATAAAGCGGTAGACCGCGTTCGCCGCATCGTTGAAGCGGTAGGCCTCCAACGCCTCGGTGACCTGCCCGACAGCCGCCGCGATATCGCCGATGATCCATTTGTTGAGCGGATGGGAGGCGGAAAGCGGGTCGAATTCCGCAATGCGGCGGCATTCGTTCATCTCGGCGAAGCGGCAGGCGTTCCACAGCTTGGTCGCGAAGTTGCGGTAGCCCTGAACGCGCTGCTCAGACAGTTTGATGTCGCGGCCCTGGGCGGCCATCGCCGTCAAGGTGAAGCGCAGCGCATCCGCGCCGAACTTGTCGATGAGGTCGAGAGGGTCCATGACGTTGCCCTTCGACT
>JAGRLC010000048.1:191-8915 GCA_020441995.1 Rhodobiaceae bacterium | reverse complement strand
GGCACGCAGAAGCTGGTGCGCAACCTGACCGCAGGCGAAATCCTTGCCCAGATCATGATCGCGCGCGACCGCCTCGGCGACTGGCCCGGCGGAGAACGCCCGACAGACGCGCCGGTGCCCGATGCCGAGCGCGCCATCTCCAACGTGGTGCTGATGGGCATGGGCGAGCCGCTCTACAATTTCGACCATGTGAAGCAGGCGATGCTGATCGCCTCCGACGGCGAGGGACTTTCGCTCTCCAAGCGCCGCATCACGCTGTCAACCTCCGGCGTCGTGCCGATGATCGAACGCGCCGGCGCCGAAATCGGTGTCATGCTGGCGATCTCGCTGCATGCGGTGCGCGACGAATTGCGCAACGAGCTGGTGCCGCTCAACAAGAAATATCCGCTCGAAAAGCTGCTCGATGCCTGCCGTAACTATCCCGGCGTCTCCAACGCGAGGCGCATCACCTTCGAATATGTGATGTTGAAGGGCGTCAACGATTCCGTTTCGGATGCGAAAGAACTGGTTCGGCTACTGAAGGGCATTCCCGCCAAGATCAACCTGATCCCCTTCAACCCGTGGCCGGGAACCGCTTACGAATGCTCCGACTGGGACACGATCGAGGCCTTCGCCGACATCGTCAATCGCGCCGGATACGCAAGCCCCGTGCGCACCCCGCGCGGTCGCGACATCATGGCCGCCTGCGGTCAGCTCAAGTCGGCGAGCGAACGCATCCCGGCGTGGAAGCAGCGTGGCGAAACCGGCCACGAACACGCAAGTTCATGAGGTCATGACCTGATGGCGCTGTTGCGTATCCTCTGGCGGCTTATCGTCATGGGATTTGCCCTCATCGTATCCGCGATCGCAGCGATGATCATTTCCGCCGGCAGTGTTATTGGCGCGGAGGGCATGCCCAACCTGAACGAGCCGATCTTCGAACTCTTCGGCAAGCTTGGCCTGATCGGCCTTGCCGGCGTCAGCGCGTTTGCTGTTCTCGGCGGCCCGCTGGTCCTGGTGGCGGCCCTGGTCGGCGAGGCTTTCCGGATCAGAAGCTGGGTCTACTATGCCCTCGCGGGCGGCATTGCCAGCGCCACCGGCCTGGTGACGCTTGGAACCGAGGGCTTCATCCACAACCAGATCGCGACGATGATTGCGTCGGGCCTGGTCGCCGGGCTGGTCTATTGGCTGATCGCCGGGCGCGGCGCTGGGTTCCTGCGCGAAACGCCAAGGTGAACTAAGCCGCCGAGACGGCCTTCACCGGTTTTTTCCCAGGCATCATGCCGACGTTGAACGGCATGCACAGCGCCGGACACCCGGCCCGCGCCACCACCACATGCCCCGCAGGCACCTCGGTCCAGCCCGATGAATGCTCGTCGAGCGGTTCGGACACAACCATGATGCCGTCCGGCCCCTGCATGAAGTAGAGCGACGGCGCCATCGCATCGCTCGACCAGCGGAAAGCGTAGAGGGTCTTGCCGTCGCTGAGGGCGGCGGTGAAACGCAACGGTTCCGTGATCCCGGCATCGCGCATCATGCCGCAAACGGCCGAGAGCACCCGCGCAACTTCGCCGACAGGATCGGCTCCGGCCCGGTCCGGCGCCGCGGCAAGGAAGATCGCTTCGCTGTCCGTGGTGCCGCGCCGTCCGCCATAGGCTTCGTCGGAAATCAGCGCCTCGACCTGGCGGCGGATGCGGTCATAGCCGCCGATCTGGCCGTTATGCATGAACATCCACTTGCCGAGCGCGAAGGGATGGCAATTGGCCCGCGTCGTCGCAGTCCCGGTTGAGGCGCGCACATGGGCGAAGAACTGCGCGGAAACGATGTGCCGGCACAGGGCCTTGAGGTTCTCATCGCTCCAGGCCGGCAGGACGTCGCGGTAAATCCCCGGCGTCTCGTGATCGCCATACCAGCCGATCCCGAACCCGTCGCCATTCGTGCCGGACTTGCAGCGCAGCGCATGCTGGCTTTGCGCAACCAGCGAGTGCTCCGGCTCGATGACCAGTTTTTCAAGCGCAATCGGCTTACCCGAATAGGCAATCCAGCGGCACATTCAATTCATCCCCCATGCCGCTCGCCATGCAGGCTTCAGCGGTTGTGAGCCCGTGCGTCGATCTCCGCGCACATGCCGCGCAGAATGCGGCTTGCGGTCGTCTCGAACATGAAAGGCAGGACCGCATGCACCAGTGCCGCGCCACCCGCCGCCAGCATCAGGACGCCGAAGCGCGCCGCGAACGCCATGTGCTCGAAATAGTTTTCGCCAACCGTTGCGGGGTGGCGCTGAAAGGCATCGACGACCCGTGCGATCATGTATCCGTCTCCTGAAATGAAGGCCCATCCGCATTCTGCGGAACATTCAGGAATGATCGCCCGATCGCACCGAAACATCTGCCCAAATTCCCGTCGCTTGAGCATTCAAGGGTTACAATTATCCTGCCTATTGATTAATAATTGGGAAAATATCCTTTATCTCATCAAAACAGGATGGCGATATGCCAAGTCTGGACAGTCATGATCGCCGGATTCTCGAGGAGGTGCAGCGCGACGCCAGCCTGTCGATCCAGGACCTCGCCGACAGGATTTCGCTGTCGCGCAATGCCACATGGCGCAGGCTTCAAAGGCTTGAGGAGGACGGCTATGTGCGCGGCCGCGTCGCCCTGCTCGACCGCGACCGGCTCGGCTTGGGGCTGATGGTCATGATCGCCATCCGCACCGACACCCATTCCGCCGGCTGGCTGAAGAAATTCCACGAAGCCGTGCGCACGATCCCCGAGATCACCGGCGTCTACCGCATGACCGGCGACGTCGATTACCTGCTGCAGGCCGTGGTACCGGACATGGCCGCCTATGACCGGCTCTACAAGACGCTGATCGGGCGCATCGATCTGTCGGATGTTTCCTCCAGCTTCGTCATGGAGGAAATCAAGGCAACGACCTGTCTGCCGCTCGGCTACGTTTAGAGCGTTTCATCCTTACAGGTAAGCGGTTCTGTTTGTTGATTGGCGTGTACGATCCAGCTTCGAACCGGGCACGGCGCGATACTGGTATCGGGCAAGACCGGCTCGACGCCTGGGCGTCCGCCAATCGCAAACCCTTAAGGGTTACTTCGTTTGCGCCAGCAGCAGCTTGGCCGCAAAACCGCCCATCACGCCCGCGAAGGCGTAATCGAAGACCCGCGAGACCCGCCGGGACCGTTTCAGCCAGGCTGAAAACCCGGCAGCCGTCCAGATCAGCGGAACGATGACCGGCACCGATACGGCAATGAACCAGAGCCCAAGGAAAAACAGCTTGCCGCCCGCGTGCGGATCGGCAATCGACACGAACTGCGGCAGGAATGTCACGAAGAACAGAATGATCTTCGGATTGAGCAGATTGATCATCAACCCCTTTGCATAAGCGTACCAAAGGGTCTTTTGCCGCGTGAGGGTAATATCGCGCGTCAGCTCGGAGCCATGCCGAAGCGTGGTCCATGCTAGCCAGCAAAGATAGCCCGCTCCGATCCATTTCAATGCCGTGAACGCCATGGGTGAAGCCGCCAAAAGCGCCGACAGCCCGACAGACGCGATAATCGAATGTCCTATCAACCCTGTGCTGGCGCCCGCCAGCGCCAGAAGCCCCGCGCTACGGCCATTGGTGATGGACTGCGCCAGAAACAGGGCCATGTCGGGACCCGGCGTGAGCGCGAGCACGACAACGGCGACCGTATAGGCCGCCAGCGTAGTCAGCTCGGGAATGAACTCGGTCATCCTGCAGCGTTTCCTTGAAACCGCGGCCGGGTCAGCGGCTGACGCGCGTTGCCCATTCCAGAGCCTGATCGAGCCTGTCGTCGCCCCAGAACAATTCGCCGTAGGACGTGACGAAGGTCGGCGCGCCGAAAATGCCGATGCCCTGCGCCTGCTCGGTCTCGTTTCTGAGTTCGGCCTTGATCTCCGGCGTGATCGCCTGCTCCAGCGTTACTTTCGGGTCGAGCCCCGCCGCAGACACGGCATCCATAAGTGTCTGCGTGTCGAATATATCCCGGCCATCGCCGAACTGGGCGGTAAAAAGCGCCTTGCAGAAAGCCGGCAGCTTCGCGGTATTGCTCTTGCGCACGGCAAGCCCCGTCCGCGCCGCAAGCAGGCTGTTCTGGGGAAACGGATCGGGCTGCACAAGCGGCAGCCCGCGTTCGCGCGTCATCCGCTCCATGTCGCGCCACATGTAGCGGCCCTTGGCCGGATACAGGTTGAACGGCGAGGTGTTCCAGCCCTGACCGGAAAAGATCGGGCCCAGCAGAAACGGGCGCCATGTGACCGTAACGCCGGCGGCCCTTGCCGCCTCGTCGATCCGCATCGCCGTCAGATAGGAATAGGTCGACGCGAAATCGAACCAGAACTCAATCCTTGCCCTGCTTGCCTGTGCATCCACGGACATGACCTTGTGCCTCCCCCGTAACGTCCCTGCGCGATCATATGACACTTGCCCGGCAACCAGCAGCCGAATTACGTCAGATGAAACACCCCGGCCTGCCGGCGCGGCGCGGCGGGAATAAAAGATTTACTCAACGCGATAGGCGCAAAGCTCGGCCCCGCTGCGGCGATGCTGATAAATCCGTGACTGGAAGCACTGACCTTCATCAAGCCTTTCGGCGCTGATGCCGGGCGGCGGCCCTCCGGTTTTGACAATCAGGACCGGGCCCGGATCGTCGGCGCGCCAGGGATGGGTCATTTCGAAATAATCTCCCGGCGCCCCGGGCCGCCGGAATGCTTTGACGCTCAATCCGGTGTCGCGCAGGTAATAGGTCATCGAAGCGCTGAGCGCCCGGCCATAGGTAACCACCGTGTCCGTATCGGCTCGCCGGGCGATACCGGCGATTTCGCTTGCCGTCGCCGACCAGCCCTGAAGTTTTGCGAGCTCCCCGGCGATCGGCTGAACCGTGATCCTGCCGGCAAGGGCTCCGTAGGACGCAAGGGCGATGAGACAAACGCCCGCGATTGCAAACGTCGCGGCTATCGAACGCCAGGCGCGCCGCTCAAGCATGAAGGCTGAAACCAGGATGACAAGCGCGGGAAAGGCCGTGGCGGCCCAATTGCCGTTTGCCTTCGAAACCAGCGCAAGCACTTCGAAGATGATCAGCACCGGCGTGCTGAGGACGAAAAGATAGCGGTAGCGGAGATCCTTCAGATGCGTTGAAAGCGCCAGGAAGAAGATCCCGTACCAAAGAAAGGCCAGCGGCCCGATGATCCCGCCCTGGGCCAGGATGAACTCGGCAAGGCCCGCAAGATTCGGAAACCGGTCGAATTTCCCGGCGTCCGAGGCCGTGTGGGAGAAGGTCACATTGCCGTGGGTCAGCACCCAGTGCAGGTTGGGCGCCAGCAGGCACGCGATCACGGCGAGCGCCGCGAGGCTCCCCTTGTGCCACAGCAAGGAACGCCATTGCGGCGTCACCGCGCACATAAGCACGAAGCAGGCCGGCAGGAACAGCATGGCGTATTTGGCATTGGCGCCAAGACCGATCGCCAGTCCCGCCGCAAGGCCCGAGCCCAGTGACGGCTGCCCGGCATGCCGCCAGAGCGCGTAGAGCGCGGCCGACCAGAAGAACAGCAGCGGCACATCCGTCGACATCAGCGTCGAGGACAACGACGTGCCGGGCATGGTGAGAAACAGGGCTCCCGCCAGCAGGGCAACCAGTGGACCAAACATCCGGTTTGCCAGCGCGAACAGGAATACAGACGTCCCGGCGTGAATGAACGGTGCGGGCAGGCGGACACAGAATTCACTGTTCCCGCAAACCGAGGTAACGGCGCCGATCAGCCAGGCCAGCAGTGGCGGCTTGGAGAAATAACCGAACGCGGGCTCCTGGCCCCAGGCCCAGTATTGCGCTTCGTCGTAGAACAGCTCGGCTTGCGAGAAAGCAAGGCCGGCAACACGGATCGCCGTAACGCCCAGGATGAGCGCCAAAAAGAAGCGTCGGGTTGCTGCCGCGTCCTCAGCCTTCAGGAGCTGCCACATTTCTTTCATCAATCTGTCACCCACACATCAAAGACCTGTCGCATAGCTCACCGGATTACAGCTCTCGCTTGAAGCTTGTATGTATCGGGAGGCGACAATGAAATTGCTGGACTCCGCCGCCGTGAAATCAGGCGCGGCAAACCGCACCGCTCATTCATGGCCGCCATCCGCATTCGGCACCATGGCAAATCCCGCCACGTCTCTCCTACTGCTAGCGACCTGGATTACGCTAGCCCTGTGGTTCAACGCCGCACCGGGAATCGATATCGCCATAAGCCGTTTTTTCCACGATCCGCTCTGTGCGCATGTCCTGGAAAAATGCGCGCGCTTCCCGCTAAGCCAGTATTGGGCGCCACAATGGTTCCGCAAGGTGATGCACAACCTTCCGGTTATCATCGCGGCCGCAATGCTGTGTGTTCTCGCATTGGAATTCAGATTCGGACGCACATTGTCGCACGCCGGGACCCGGGCGCGCGCCGCGCTGGTACTGGCTTACATCGCGGGACCGGGCCTGTTTGCAAACGTTCTGACCAAAAACATGATGGGCCGCCCGCGCCCAAGCCATACGGATATTTTCGGCGGCGACCTGCCATTCGTCCCCGCCGCGCAATTTTCCGACTACTGCCCCGGCAACTGTTCCTTTGTTTCCGGTGAGGCTTCGTCGGCATTCTGGCTGTTGGGTCTGCTGGTCTTCGTGCCGGCGCGGCATTTCCGCAAAGGCCTTGTCGCCGTCGGCGCTCTTGCCTTTGTCACGTCGATGATGCGGGTCGGTTTCGGTGGGCATTATTTTTCGGATGTGGTGCTCGGCGGACTTTCGACGATTGTCATCCTGTCCGCGATTGCCGCTGTCCAGGAACAGGCCCGCGACCGCCTTCCCGTCATCCGCATCTCGCAGTCGCGCGGTTAAACGCATTCATTTCCCGTTTTCACCACATAGGTGGCGGTGACCGGTCATGTGTGTTGGCTTTGACGAAAGCGCGTGGCATTCAGGACCGATGCAATGATTGGTCTGTGATCTCCGCGCTCCACCATGATTGAAACAGCTTCGGAAAAACGCCCCTGGCAGCCATCGGCTTTCGGCATTTTCGCCAGGCCGCAAACCGCTGCCGCGCTTGTGGCGGCCTGGCTGGCGGCGGCTTTGTTCTTCAACCTGTTTCCGCAAATCGATCTTGCCGTGAGCCATTTCTTTTTCGACGAAGACGCGATGGCGCAGGGTCTGCGCATGCACGGCTTGCTTTTTCCCCTGCTCACAAGCGGGCCTTTGAACCTTTTTCGTGACATCATGCAGTATGGGACAGTTGCGCTCGCGGTGGTCGTACTTGCGTCGATCATCGTGGAAACGTTTCTCCACCACAGTCTGATCGACAGCATGGTCCGCGCGCGCACCACGCTTCTTCTGGTCTACCTTCTGGGGCCGCTGCTTTTCGCCAACGTTCTGACAAAACCGCTCGTCGGGCGGCCCAGACCGCTGCAGACCGATGTCTTCGGCGGCGACGCCCCCTTTGTGCCGGCGGCGCAATTTTCCTCGAATTGTACGAGCAGCTGCTCATTCGTGTCCGGCGAGGCGGCATCCCATTTTTGGCTGTTCGGCCTGCTTGCCATTGTCCCCCGGCATTTGCGGCTGGCCGTGCTTGTTCCCCTGACCGTTCTTGTCGGGTTCTCGGCGATGCTGCGCGTCTCCTTCGGCGCCCATTTCCTGTCCGATGTCGTGCTCGGCGGCTTTTCCACGCTGGTTCTCTATGCGCTCACCGCCTCGGTTCTCGAGTACGCCCGCTTTCTGCCATGGATCGCCCGGCGCGTTGCGGATTAGCGCAAACCACCGCTACAGCGCCGTATCAAGCAATATCGATGGTTCAAGCCTCTTGCGGGCGCAACCGCTCTGCCTATAGTGCCGCGCGAAAACACATCACCGCGATTGCGGATCTGAAAGAGACGGGGCGTCATGTCGAAACATACGGACATCAAGAAGGTGGTTCTTGCCTATTCCGGCGGACTGGACACCTCTGTGATGCTGAAATGGCTGCAGAACACCTATGGCTGCGAGGTTGTGACCTTCACCGCCGACCTGGGTCAGGGCGAGGAACTGGAACCGGCGCGGCGCAAGGCGGAAAACCTCGGAATCAAGGATATCCGTATCGTCGACGTGCGCGAGGAATTCGTCCGCGACTTCGTTTTCCCTATGTTCCGGGCGAATGCCGTCTACGAAGGCGTCTATCTGCTTGGCACCTCCATCGCCCGGCCGCTGATTTCCAAGCACCTGGTCGAGATCGCCAGGGAAACCGGCGCCGACGCCATCTGCCACGGCGCAACCGGCAAGGGCAACGATCAGGTCCGTTTCGAACTGAATGCCTATGCCCTGAACCCCGACATCAAGGTCATCGCGCCATGGCGCGACTGGGAGTTCAAGTCGCGCACCGACCTGATCAATTACGCTGAAAAGAACCAGATCACCGTACCCAAGGACAAGCGCGGCGAGGCGCCCTTCTCCGTCGACGCCAACCTGCTGCACTCCTCATCCGAGGGCAAGGTTCTGGAAGACCCGAACGAGACGCCGCCGCCCTACGTCTATATGCGCACCATCGCGCCGGAAGAGGCTCCGGATACGCCGACGGTTATCGAGATCGGTTTCGAAAAGGGCGATGCGGTCTCCATCAACGGCAAGAAGATGAGCCCGGCGACAATCCTCGCCACCCTCAACGATTATGGCCGCGACAATGGCATCGGCCGCCTCGACCTGGTCGAGAACCGCTTCGTCGG
>JAGRLC010000048.1:0-176 GCA_020441995.1 Rhodobiaceae bacterium | reverse complement strand
ACCCCCGGCGGCACCATCCTGCTGGCCGCGCACCGGGCGATGGAATCGATCACCCTCGACCGCGACGCCGCCCACCTGAAGGACCAGATCATGCCGCGCTACGCTGAGCTGATCTATTACGGCTTCTGGTTCGCGCCGGAACGCGAGATGCTGCAGGCCCTGATCGACAAGAGCCA
>JAGRLC010000047.1 GCA_020441995.1 Rhodobiaceae bacterium | reverse complement strand
TGTCCACCTGCTCGAGCGAGGTAGCGCCATGGCCTTCGTCGATTTCGAAGCCGACCGCCTGAACAACCCCGTGGATACCGTCGAGACGATCGCGTCCAGCAATGACTGGGCGTTCGACCGGTCGGGTGATCATGAGATCACCATTTCCGTGGACGGACGCTGGACCGACTATCACGTCTCCTACACATGGATGGCCGATCTCGAAGCGCTGCACATCGCCTGCGCCTTCGATCTCAAGGTGCCCGAAACGCGGGTGCGTGAGGCGAGCGAACTTGTGGCGCGCATCAACGAGCAACTCTGGGTCGGGCATTTCGACATGTGGGCCAAGGAAGGTGTGATCATCTTCCGCCAGGCTCTTCCGCTGGCCGGCGCCGATGCCTCGGAGCGCCAGTGCGAGGCGCTGCTGGAATTCGCGGTGGAAGCCTGCGAGCGCTATTTCCAGGCGTTCCAGTTCGTTGTCTGGGCCGGCAAGACGGCTGAAGAGGCGCTCGACGCGGCATTGTTCGAAACGGTCGGCGAGGCATGAGCCTCAAGGATGTCGGTTCTGTTCTGCTGATCGGCGCCGGGCAGATGGGCGGCGCCATGCTCGAAGGCTGGCTGGCCGGCGGGTTGCCGGGCAGCGCGGTGACGATCCGCGATCCCGGCCCGCCCGAACGCATCATGGCTTCCATCGAGAAGCATGGAATCGCGCTCAATCCCGACCCCTCCGGCGACAAGCCCGACGTGGCGCTGCTCGCGGTCAAACCGCAGATGCTCGATGACGTTGCGCCGGGCACCGTGGCGCATGTCGGTTCCAACACCGTCATTGTTTCCATTCTTGCCGGACCGACGCTTGAGCGGCTGGAATCGTTTTATCCCGAAGGCCAGCCGGTCATCCGGGTGATGCCCAATACGCCGTCGTCTGTCGGGCGCGGCATGTCCGTCATGTGCGCCAATGCCCATGTCTCGCCTGAACAGGTCGAGGCGGCGCGGATGCTGCTCTCGGCCATCGGCGATGTCGCGGAAATCGACGACGAGGTCCTGATGGACGCGGTAACGGCGGTGTCGGGTTCCGGTCCGGCCTATGTGTTCCTCCTGGCGGAAGTGATGGCGGCGGCGGGCGAGAAGGCCGGTTTGCCGGCGGAGCTTGCCGCACAGCTCGCGCGACAGACGGTGACCGGGGCAGGGGAACTGCTCCATCGCTCGGATCTTGATCCCGCGACGCTGCGCAAGAATGTCACCTCGCCGAACGGCACAACCGCCGCGGCCTTGTCCGTGCTGATGGGCGAGCCCGGTATGGCGGAGTTGCTGGAACGCGCCGTTGCTGCGGCCGCCAAACGCTCGCGCGAACTGGCGGGCTGATCTGTCACTTCACCTGAGACGCATCACGCCCTAATCTGACCTTGTCCGTCATGCGTAGTGATGGAAAAGGAGAGTTGACATGGCGCCATCGAAAACTGCGAAGGCCGGCAGCGAAGACAGTCGTGACGCGATCATCGACGCTGCGATAGCGCTTGCTCAGGACAATGATTGGGAAGCGATCCGCCTATCCGACATTGCCGCCGAAGCTGGCGTGACGATGGCGCAACTGCGCGGCGCCTTCGATTCCAAGACGGCCATCATCAACGGGCTGATGCGGCGCATCGACCAGGTTGTGCTTGAGGGCGGCGATCCGGAAATGGCGGGTGAGCCGGCGCGCGACCGGCTCTTCGACGTGCTGATGCGCCGGTTCGATGCTTTGAAACCCTATCGTCTGGCACTGAAGTCCATCATGCGGGCCTATCGGCGCGATCCCTTCGCCGCTGCCGCGTTCAACATGCGGGCGCGCCGTTCGATGAAGTGGATGCTTGAGGCGGCCGGCATCGAGGCGACTGGGCGCATGGGCAACATCCGCGCGCAAGGCCTCGTATTCGTCATGGCGCGCACCATGCCTGTTTTCCTGCGCGACAAGGATACCGGCCTTGCCCGGACCATGGCCGCCCTCGACCGGGCATTGCGTGACGGCGAGCAGGTCATGCGGACCATGGGCACCGGCATGCGCATGCTGGGCATGTTCGGATCGTTCGTTTCAGGCCTTCGTGACCGCGCCCGCGACCGCTTCGATGACGAAGATGACGACGACGGTTTCTATGGCCCCGATGACGACGAGGCCAAGGATGAGCCGTGGACCGGCGGACCGCACTGAACGCGATACTGACTGGCTGATCATGTGCCGGTCTGGAACCTAGTGCCCGGTTTCGCGTTTCAAATTCAATGAACAGTCTGCAGGAATTCCTGAACCAGTGGTGGCTCGTTGGCTTGTGGGCCATGATCACGCTCGCCTGCGTTGCTGTTCTTCTCCGCGACCTGAAATACGAGAACCCCGAAATCGGCGGTCTGATGAAGCTGGTATGGGTTTTCACCGTTGCCTATTCGGGGCCTTTGGGTCTGTGGCTTTACTGGAAGACCGGCCGTAAGCAGATCAGCAATGACAGCATCTGGCGGCGCGGCGCGCGCTCTGTCGCCCATTGTTATTCCGGCTGCGGTCTTGGCGAAATCACCGGTGTGTTCATCACTGTCGGCCTGTTGTCGCTCAACAACTGGTGGGTTGCCGGCGTGACATTCGTGCTTGCCTATGTCGCCGGTTTCGCGCTGACGGTCGGTCCGCTCATGCAGGAGGGCGTTGGCTTCAAACAGGCGATGCTCGACGCGGTTTATTCCGAGACGCCGTCCATTACCGTCATGGAAATCGTCGCCATTTCGGTCGACCTGATACTGGCGGGTTCGGCGACCATGGGTCAGCCGATCTTCTGGGCGTCGCTGATCGTGTCCCTGACGCTTGGATTGCTGGCGGCCTACCCGGTCAATGTCCTTCTGATCAGGATGGGCGTGAAAGAGGGCATGCACGATCCGCGCGAGATGGCGGCGCATCAGCATCATTGATTTGTCGGCGCGGAACGAAACCTTTATTCAAACCGGCATCAGTCGTGACGGTCCTTCAAGAGGACCGGTTTGATCAGGGGTTTCCAAGATGAGCGCAGGAGACGGCACGCCGTCGCCGGAGATCGGTTTTGACGATTTTCTGAAGGTCGACATTCGCACCGGCATCATCGTCGATGCGCAACCCTTTCCGGAGGCGCGCAAGCCGGCGATCAAGCTATGGGTCGATTTCGGAGAGCCGCTGGGTGTGAGGAAATCCTCGGCCCAGATCACCGTGCACTACACGCCGGAAGACCTGATCGGAAAGCAAGTGATGGCGGTGACGAATTTCCCGCCGCGCCAGATCGGCAAGTTCATGTCCGAGATTCTTGTTCTTGGTTTCCCCGACGAGAACGGGGAAGTGGTGCTTGCCGCGCCTGACAAGTTGGTTCCGAAAGGCGGGCGGCTGTTCTGACCGGCATCTGAATATTCGCCGGCGGGACTCAGGACGCTGCGCCGGATCGCGCTTCACTGACCAGCCGCGCGTTCTCTATTGCGATGACGCTCTGGTCGGCGAACATGCTGGCGATCTCGAGGGTCCTCGAGTCAAATGGCCGGACGGTTTGCCGATAAATTGTGAACGCGCCGATCAGCCGGTCGCCGGCCAGCATCGGTATCGCGGTGAAGGAGCGCGCGCCGCCCAGGTCGGCTGTCGCTTCGCGCAGGGGATCGCGTTTTCTGTAGACATCCTCGCAACGCACGTCCGTGATGTTGACCACTTCCAGGGATGAGGCGACACGGCCTAGCCCGGTGTCTTCTCCGACATGAAAGGCGCCCTGCTGGCCGAACCATTTCGCAAATGCATCGGGAATTCCGCTTGAATAGCGCGCCTCATAGCCGGTTCGCGGGTCGTATTCGAAAAGGATGCCGAATTCCGCGTCGCAAAGCTCCAGCGCATAACCGAGGACGGCGGCGATCACTTCGGCGACCTGCCCCTTCGAGCGGCTGATGATCCGGAGAACCTCGCCCAGCGCGCGCTCGCGGCTGATCGATTCCTCAAGGCTCAACGCCAGTTCACCCAGCAAGGCGGCAGGGTCGGATTGCTGTTCGTGTGCGCCGCCAACGCCCTGCAGTACCTTGAGGAGCTGAAGTTTCGAGGATACGCCGAGCTTGCGATAGATCGCGGCCAGATGCGTCCGTACGGTGGAGGGAGCAAGGAACAGGCGCCTCGCTATACGCTGATAGGTCTCGCCGTCGGCGTAGGCCTCGGCAATCTCGCGTTCGCGCTTCGTCAGTGAGGACAGCGCCTCGAGTTCCATTGTGTCCATGACACGTCATCTTCCGGCATGGCGCGGCGCAAGTCACTCCTGCAAATGCAGCAGGGAAAATCCAGCATCCGCCCGATACCGGCGCCGAACGGTCCTGCGTAGATTCCGCATGATTCAACGACCGGGAGGTATCGATGTCGCAACGCTGGACAATACTTGCGCTCCTTTTCGGGGTGCGTGTGACCATGGCCTTCCAGTTCCAGGCGGTGGCGGCGCTTTCGCCATACATCATGGAATATCATGGCGTCGGCCTCGCCGACATCGGGCTTCTGATCGGCCTCTATCTGTCTCCGGGAATCGTCATCGCGATGCCGGGCGGAGCGATCGGCAAGCGCTTCGGCGACAAGCAGGCGGTCGCCTTCGGCATGGCGCTGATGCTCGCCGGCGGCATCATGATGATCATGATGCCGGGCTGGTACGCCCAGGTCGGCGGCCGCCTGATCGCGGGAACCGGCGGCGTCATTCTCAACGTCTTGATGTCGAAGATGGTCACCGACTGGTTCCGCGATGGCGGCCTTGCCACGGCCATGGGCATTTTCGTCAACTCATGGCCGGTGGGTATCGCCCTGGCGTTGCTTGTGCTTCCGCCGATTGCCGAAGCGTCCGGGCTGGCCGCGACCATGGGGCTGGTCGTGACGCTGGTCGGAGCCGGGTTGGCTGCGCTGGTCGCCGTTTATCGCGATCCGCCTCAACAGGTATCTGCCGCTGCGGTGCCGACAGCAAACCTTCGCGGTGTCGCGCTGACCGGGGTCGTGCTCGCCGGCAGCATCTGGGGGCTCTACAATACTGCCCTGGGCATGATTTTTGGCTTCGGTCCGGCGATGCTTGTCGAGCGCGGTTGGAGCCCGACAGAGGCGAGTTCGACCACCAGTGTTGTTTTGTGGCTGGTGGCCCTTTCGGTGCCGTTGGGCGGTTTTCTTGCAGACAGGACAGGCAGCAGGGATATGATCCTGATCGCCGGGCTGCTTGGCTTCGCTTTGTTGATGGCGGTCGCGCCGGGCGCCGACTGGGCCATCGCTACATTCATCGCACTCGGCCTTGTCGGCGGGCTCGCGGCCGGTCCGATCATGAGCCTTCCCGCCGCGATGATGCAGCCGCATAACCGCGCCTTTGGGATGGGGGTGTTCTTCACGATCTACTATCTGTGTATTTTCGCCGGGCCCGTCGTGGCCGGCACCCTCGCCGAAACGTTCGGCAACGCAGGCGTGACATTCAGTTTTGGCGCAGCGCTGCTGGTCTTTTGCGGTCTCTGCCTGGCGGCGTTCAGGCGGCTGGAACAGCGCCCGGCCGCCCTTGCCGCCGCTTCGCAGTAATGCTCCGGACTCTAGACCGGCACCCGCACGATCGCGCGCAAGCCGCCAAGCGGTGAATCCTCCAGTTTGACGTCGCCGCCATGGGCGCGGGCGATATCGAGCGTGATGGCAAGGCCCAGACCGGTTCCGCCGATGTCCTGGTTGCGGGCATCATCGAGCCGGAAGAAGGGTCTGAAGACACTCTCGCGCTGATCCTCGGGAATGCCGGGGCCGTCATCGTCGACCATGATGGTCAGCCAGTCCGCGTCCCGTTTTCCGGAAATGCGGATGTTGTTGCCAAAGCGGGTTGCGTTGGCGACGAGGTTGGACAGGCAGCGCTTGAACGCGTTCGGCTTGACGACGACATGGGGATGGCCGCGGAACGACACTTCGGCGTGATGGCCGAGCCGTTCGGCATCGGCGCGCAGTTCCTCGAACAGATCGTTGATATCGATATTGGCGGATTGCTCGCCGGAGTCCCCGCGCGCGAAGGCGAGATAGTCCTCGAGCATGTGCTGCATTTCGTCGACATCGCGGGTGAGGTCCGAAACGTCGGTTTCACTGCCGGCGAGCGCGAGTTGCAGCTTGAACCGGGTCAGCACCGTTCTCAGGTCGTGGCTGACGCCCGCGAGCATGGTCGTGCGCTGTTCGATCTGGCGTTCGATGCGTTCGCGCATGACAAGAAAGGCCGCCGCCGCGCGGCGCACTTCGCGGGCGCCGGCGGGCTTGAAATCCTCCGGCACATCACGGCCCTTGCCGAAGGCTTCGGCGGCATCGGCAAGCTGCTGGATCGGCTTGACCTGATTGCGCATGAAGATCAGCGCCACGGCCAGAAGGACCAGCGCGGTTCCGACCATCCACGCAATGAAGATGTGCGAGTTCGACGCATAGGTCTGGCTGCGGCGGGCGAAGACGCGCAGAACCGCGTCATCGAGCCGGATACGGATTTCGACGAGTTTCGACTTGCCGACCGTATCGATCCAGAAGGGGCGCGCGATCTGACGCGAGATTTCCTGCGATAGCGTGCGGTCCAGAAGGGAGAAAAACGGTTTTTCCGTTGCCGGCGGCAGTGGGTCGGGGGGCAGGAAGGTGATGGTCAGCCCAAGCCTGTCATTGGCTATGCGGGTCAGTACGGCGCGATCTGCGTCCTGGGGGTAGTTCTCGTAGACATCGATGATGGCGGCGATTTCCTGCGTCACCATTGAGGACAGGCGCCATGTCACCGTCTGCCAGTGCCGCTCCATGAAGACGTAGGCAACGACCGACTGGAGGATGACAACCGGTGTGATGATGATCAGCAGCGAACGCGCATAGAGCCCTTTGGGCATCTGGCGCCCGAGGAACTCGAGCGTATGCCTGATGCCCGGGCGCGAGCGTACATAGCGCAGCGAGCGGCGCATAATATGCCGTCCCGTCCGCATGGGACGGGAGATGCGGTTGTTCAAACCGTTGCTGATGCTGCTCAGTGATACCATTCAACCGTATGCCGCCTGACCTTGTGGGACAGTCTCGCGATCGCGACAGACTACCCTACGTTCAGCCGATAGCCTATGCCACGAACTGTTTGCAGGATCAGCGGATTTCCAGGGTCCTTTTCGATCTTGCGTCTTAAGCGGTTGATCTGGACATCGACGGCGCGCTCGCTGACCTCCTCGCCGGCGAGATCGAGGCGCGACACGGTTTCGTTGGGAGCTTTCGCGAATACGGCCAGGAACTCCTTCTCGCGGTCGGTCAGCTTGACGACATCGCTGCCGCGCAGAAGCTCGCGACGTTCCATGTCGAAGCAGAACGGGCCGAATTGCAGCATGTCTGTTTGCAGTATTTCGGGTTGTCCGCGCCGCAGTATGGCGGCGACCCGCAGCAGCAACTCGCGGGGTTCGAACGGCTTGCCGAGATAATCGTCGACACCGGCCTCAAGGCCCGCAATGCGATGTTCGAGTTCCGCACGGGCGGTCAGCATCAGGATCGGAACATCATCCACCTCACGCAGGCTTTTTGCGAGATCGAGCCCGGATTCGCCGGGCATCATTACGTCAAGAATGATGAGGTCGAATGCCAGCCCGCGCAGCTTGTCACGGGCGGAAGCGGCATTTTCGGCGATGGTGATGCGATATCCGTTCTCGGTGAGATAGCGCGACAGCAGGGTACGGATGCGCCGGTCATCGTCGACCACCAGAAGATGCGGGGCCTCGTCGCCCGGCGTGACGGTGTTTTTCGATGCCGCTTCAGTGGTAACGGCCGCGGCGTTTTCACTGGTGGTAGCCATGGGGGCGCTCCCGTTCAGACCGGTTTAATCCGCAGGGCCCGGATATTGTCAGTCCCGGCGGACAATCTTCAATACATGATTGCGCTCGGTGTCATTGATAAGGCGCGAGAGAAACTGCGCGGCGGCTTTCCGCTCCGAGGCATCCAGCCCCGCAACGGCGTGCTCGATGCGTTTGGCCTGGATGGCGGCGAGAGCGCGCGCGAGCTGTGCTCCTTCCGGGGTGGCATACAACAGGCGCTGGCGCCGGTCCCGCTTGCCCGCCCGCTGCTCGACGAACCCCTGATCGAGGAGTTGCTTCAGAACGCGCGCAAGGCTTTGCTTGGTGATCTTCAGGATGTCGAGAAGGTCGGCCACGCTCAGGCCGGGGTTGCGATCGACAAAATGCAGCACCCGGTGATGCGCCCGCCCGAAGCCGTATCCGGCGAGAATTTCATCAGGTTCGGAAATGAAATCGCGGTAGGCGAAGAACAGCAGTTCAATCAGTTCGTAGCTGGACGCGTCCGGTTTGCCGGCCGGTTCCGCTGCCGCGGTTTGCGAATCTGTTCCGTCTTCGGAAAAATTTATGTCAGCCATATTGACTTATTTCTTTCCGATCGTTACCTGTCAATCACCGATTGCGCAATATTCGTTCAAACGGACTGGTGTTTGGGGTTTAATGCTGCGGATATGGTGTGGTGTCGTTGCTTGATAGCGGCTCACCGCGCATCGGGAAACCCGTTTCAGCATCTTGCCGCCGCTTCGCAACAAAGAGAAGCCCGGCGATGGATGATGCGGGAAGGGCGGAAGCAAGCTTATCGCCCGGGATCGGTTCAGGAATTCACGGATGCGCGGTAAGCCCATCCGTAACAAGAGTTGGATGCGCCGGAGGCTCGCTCAAGAGCTTTCAGGTGTCAGGCAAGTGAGGATAAGTCCGATGGCAGCAGGTGTTCCCTTCGATCAGCGTGAAGGCTGGATCTGGATGAATGGCGAAATGGTGGCCTGGAAGGATGCCAAGGTTCATGTGCTTACACATGGCCTGCACTATGCCAGCGCCGTGTTCGAGGGTGAGCGCGCCTATGGCGGCGAAATTTTCAAGCTCACCGAGCACACCGAGCGGCTGCATGAATCGGCCCGCATCCTTGGCTTCAAGATTCCCTATTCGGTTGCCGAGATCGACGATGCGTGCCGGACGCTTCTGGCCAAGCAGGGCTATTCCGACGCCTATGTGCGCCCGGTTGCCTGGCGCGGCAGCGAGATGATNNATGATGGGCGTTTCGGCGCAGAACAACCGCATCAATCTCGCCATTGCGATCTGGGAATGGCCGAGCTATTTCGACCCCGAACAGCGCCTGAAGGGTATCCGGCTCGACATGGCCGAGTACCGCCGCCCGGACCCGAAGACGGCTCCGTGCAAGTCGAAAGCGGCCGGCCTCTACATGATCTGCACGCTGTCGAAACATGCGGCTGAAGCAAAAGGTTACGCCGACGCGATGATGCTCGACTGGCGCGGCTACGTCGCCGAGGCGACGGGCGCCAACATGTTCTTCGTCAAGGACGGTGTCCTGCACACGCCCAATCCCGACTGCTTCCTGGACGGCATAACGCGACGCACGGTGATCGGGCTTGCGCGCAAACGCGGCATCGAAGTCGTCGAACGACACATTCAGCCGGAGGAGATGGAAGGCTTTTCGGAGTGCTTCATCACAGGCACGGCGGCGGAAGTCACGCCGGTTTCCGAGATCGGTCCCTACCGTTTCACGCCGGGGCAGATCAGTCAGCAGATGGTCACCGATTACATGAATGAAGTTCAGCCCGTGCCCGCACAGGTGCAAATGGCGGCTTCACTGTAGGCATCAGGCCAAAGCCTGTCTGAACAAGACAGCATCTTGATTGCGGGGCGGGGCACCAATGGTGGTCCCGCCCTTCTTGTTTCCGCCGGATCTATTTGGTCCTCAGCAACGGGATCAGCCAGATCAGGCAGGATATAATCCACACAACGCTTCCAATCACGGTCAGCATGTCGCCAAAGCGGATGCCGACCGCAACGAAGATGAACCCTGCGATAATAAATCCGGCCAGGCCGGCTATGTGGTAATAATGATCGTTCATCTGAAATCGCGTCGGGCTTTCGGTTAATCTTGGTTTGTGCGCTATCGCGCATGAATTTGTGCGATGCAGTATTGTGATTCTTCACAAAAGCTCACTTTATGACAGAAGCTGCAAGCTTCATGTATGAAATCACAATCAGAGGTTTTACGGAAATTTAGGCGGCATCTGAAAGAGTGGTTGTTTCGTTGCAGAACGCATTCGAAGGAACCAGGTAATGCTGAAGCGAGTTGCCGCTTTGCTGTTTGATTTCGGCGGCAGTCAGGAACTCAGGCGTGCGCGCTACAAGGCCATGGCGCGGCAGATTCCCCTGATGAACTTCCTGATCGTCAGCAATATTCTTACCCTGGCGTACACGCATTTCGGCTTTGTGCCGAAGTTCCTGTCTGTGGGGTTTCCCGCCGCCGTTTGTCTTTTTCTTGGCTACAGAACCATCTTCATCCTGCGCACAAATGTCGATGCGCTTGATGATACGGCGATCGTCCAGCGGCTGAAAACCGTTGTAATTCTTTCGTTTGGTGTGACCGCCGCCATGGCCATCTGGTCATATGCGCTGTTCCAGTACGGTTTTCCCTTCACGCAGATGCATGTGGTGCTCTTCCTGTGCCTCACGTCGATCGGTGCGATCAACTGCATCATGCACATCCGTCAATCGTCCATACTGATCTCCACGGTCATTGTGGGCTCCACCATTGCGTTTCTCGTATCGTCGGATGTTCTCGTCTTCAACATGATCGCGGTGAACATGATGGTGGTGACGACCGCCATGCTGTTCACCAACTTCGGCTATGCGCGGGACTTTGCCAATCTGGTCGAGCGTGGACGTGTCCTGCGTGAACAAAGCAAGCGGCTGAAGGAGCTGAATGCTGAAAACATGCGCCTGGCGAATGCCGACAGTCTCACGGAGCTGCCCAACCGCCGCCGGTTTTTCACCGAGTTGAACGCGCTTGTCGAAGAACGGGCAACCACCGATGTGCCGTTTGCGATCGGCATTCTTGATCTGGATGGATTCAAGCCCGTCAATGATGTGTTTGGCCACACGGCCGGCGATGAGCTGCTGGCGGAAACCGCCGACCGTTTGCGCGCTCTTCTTCCCCCGGACATCATTCTTGCGCGCTTGGGCGGCGATGAGTTCGGGATCATCGTCCCCGGCTTTGAAGCCGATAAAGCGGTCAGTGAACTTGGGGACGAGATGTGCGCCGCCCTTCGTGTGCCCTTCAACGTGAGGGAGGGGAACGCCAGGGTTTCCGCGACGATCGGTTTCGCGGTTTTTCCGGATGCGGGCCAGACGGCGGAGATGTTGTTTGAACGCGCCGACTATGCGCTTTGCTTTGCCAAGCAGCACAACAAGGGCTCCGTGGTGATGTTCTCCGAGGAGCATGAGCGCAGCATCCGCGAAGTGTCGACCATAATTCATGGGCTGCGGGAAGCGGATCTGGAAGACGAACTCTACGTCATGTTCCAGCCCATCATCGATATCACGACCGGTGCGACCATTTCGTTCGAGGCACTGGGGCGCTGGGATAGCCCCACGCTCGGCAGCATTGCTCCCAATATCTTCATCCGCTCCGCCGAGCAGGAAGGCATCATCAGCAAGGTCACATCGATCCTGTTCGCCAAGGCGCTGAAGGCTGCCGCCGAATGGCCCGAGCACATTCGCCTGTCGTTCAATCTGTCGGTCTATGACCTTTGCTCGATGGTGTCGGTGCAGCGGCTGGTGAGCCAGATTTCGAAGTCGGGAATCGCGTTCAGCCGGGTTACTTTCGAAATCACCGAAACAGCCATCATGCAGGACTTCGAGCGCGCCAATGAAGCCCTGACGATGTTGCGGGCCATGGGTATCAAGATCGCGCTTGATGATTTCGGAACAGGGTTTTCAAGCCTGTCCTATGTTCGCAGGCTTCCCGTCGACCGGCTCAAGATCGACCGCAGCTTCATTGCGGAAATCGAGGAGAGCAAGGCGGCACGCGATGTTCTGCGCACAATGGTCGTTCTTTGTAAGAACCTTGATCTCGATTGCGTGGTGGAAGGCGTGGAAACACAGTCGCAGCTCGATATCATCAAGGATACCGGGGGCAGGCTCGTGCAAGGATACCTGTACAGCAAGCCGGTGAACCGCCGCGACGCAAAGGCGTTCCTTGAATTGCATCGCTCGGAAGAAACGGCCGGCGCCGCCTGACAATCGGCGGTGCGGTTTCGCCGGCTTCCTGAGCCTGCAACTCCCCAGTTGATATCCGCGATCGTTCCTGCAACAGGTTTGCGATGTTGCTGAATGCAAGCATCATGGTCGCCGTCATCGTGGCGGGCGCAATCCTGTTCCATCCCTCCGTTGTGAAGCGGCGCGGCTGGCAGGCGACGATCACGCCGCTCGCCTCGATCATCGGCAGCGGCTTTCTTGTTCTCGGGCCATTGCTGCAGGTGTCCTATGGCCTTTATGCGCCACTGGTCATGGGGTCCCTGTGCGCCGTCGCATATGGCTTCGGGGCGGCGATCCGCTTCAATATCGCGCAAGTTGGCGACGCGCATGAATATCGCGGTGCGCTGGTCGAGCGGCTCGAAACCGCCGCCTCATGGGTGCTCGCCTTCGCCTATATCGTTTCGGTTGCCTATTACCTCAACCTGTTCGGCGCCTTTGGCGTCAGTCTTGTCGATGCGGGCGCGGATACAGATGCCAAGCTGCTGACCACTGCGGTTTTCGCGTTCGTTCTGGTGACCGGGTGGACCCGCGGGTTCAAGGCGCTGGAAAAGCTCGAACAGATTTCCGTCACCTTCAAACTGGCGATCATCGCAGGGCTCATCCTGGCGCTCGCGGTGTTCTTCGGCCAGCATGTTGCCGCCGGTGAACTGACGTTCAATCCACCCGTTGAAACAGGCTGGCACGGTATCGCTTTGGCTTTCGGCCTGCTGGTTACCGTACAGGGGTTCGAGACGTCCCGGTATCTTGGGGCGACCTATGGTGCGGGTATCCGAATCCGCTCCATGCGGCGCGCGCAGATCATCACCACGGCGATCTACATGGTCTATATCGGCTTGCTGGCCTACGTGTTCCCGGTCGGCGAACTGGAACTGAGCGAGACGGCCATCATCGGCATGATGAATCTGGTTGCGCCGATCCTGCCCCTGATCCTCGTTGCGGCCGCCCTGAGTGCGCAGTTGAGCGCGGCGGTTGCCGACACGGGCGGCGCCGGCGGCCTGTTTGAGGAAGTGTCGAATGGCAGGGTCAGCCAAAGGGCGGCCTACGCGCTGCTTGCGGCAATCGGCATCTCGCTGACATGGTTCTTCGATGTGTTCGAGATCATCAGCCATGCCTCGCGGGCGTTCGCGCTCTATTACGCGCTGCAGGCGGTGATTGCGGCGGTGAGCGCCTGGCGCAATGAAGGGGCGGGGATGCGCGCCGTATTCTACGGAGTGCTGGCGCTGCTGGGCTTGGCAATCGTTGTCTTCGGTATACCGGCGGAAGCGTGAAAACCGACAGCGGTTTTCCGGCACGGCGGCGAGAAGCGGCAATGTGTGAACGGGCCCTGCTCCTAGTCGCCGTGATCCATGTCGCCCCCGGCCGGCAGGTTGTATATGCCCCAGTCGCTTTCCGGGATCGGGTCGCCGACCTTGAAATCGAAGGCAACGACCTTGCTGCGGTCCGGTGAAACCATGCAGCGGTAACGGATGGCGTACCAATCGTGCCCGCTGTGCATGGCGCCGCCATCTGCCCGTATCTCCTGCGGCGACATCCTGATATCGGCCATGGCGTAGGCGATGATGTAATCGGGTTCGAAGCCGGGATCCCAGGCGGCGACCTGTTCGATCGCCTCCAGATTGCAGACCTGCAATATGCGCTCGCCGGGGGCCAGACCGGGCAGGGCATCGCGCGCCTGCCGGTTGCGGGGATCGTCCAGGACCCGGGTAGAGAGAACCGAAGCGGCGTGGATCATGTCATCGCCCGGCGCGGAAGAAGACGCGCTGTCCTGCGCCGCCGCATCCGTTGCGGGCGGGCGCATGGCCTCGAACTCTTCGGGACTGATGAGCTCTACGGAGACCGTGCGCATCGGCGGCACGGGAGGCGGGTTTGCCGTAAGCGATGAGACGAGCAAGACCGCGCACAGCACGTGCAGCGCAAGCGAAAGCGGCAGCGCAAGGCGGAGGCCAGGCACCGGAGCATTTTGGCTTGCGTATGCCAATGCGGCAGCCATCAAAACCACCCCGTCCGGTTATTCGTCAGTGGGTGCCTGGTGCATATATTTGCAAGCCGCATTCCGGCGGAAAAAAGGCTGCTGGCGCTGGTGTCTGCCTATCCGTCCTTGCGCCATCTGACTGTGGCAGCGTCGTCGGCGTCCTTGGCCTCGACCCAGTCGCCGGCCGTGCCGTCGAGCCGGTGTTCCTTCTTCCAGAAGGGGGCGCGGGTCTTGAGGAAATCCATCAGGAATTCCGCCGCCTCGAAGGCCGCGGCGCGATGGGCGGAGGCTGCGACGACCAGAACGATGTCGTCGCCGGGTGCGATCTTTCCGAAACGATGAATGGCGGTAAGGCCGGTGATCGGCCAGCGCGCTTCGGCTTCTGCCGCGACACGGGCGATTTCGGCTTCCGCCATGCCGGGATAATGTTCCAGTTCGAGTGCCGCAAGCGTGCCGCCTTCGTCGCGGCACAGGCCGGTAAAGGTCACCACGGCGCCAATGTCGGGGCGTCCCCTGGTGATCTCCCGAACCTCGGTGGCGGCGTCGAATGGCTCCGCCTGTACGCGAACCGTTGCCATGAGGGGATCAGCCGCCGGTCATCGGCGGGAAGAAGGCCACTTCGCGAGCGCCGGCCAGCGGTGTCTCATGCGGTACATGGGTCTGGTCGATTGCGGTACGGATCACGTCTGCCTGCTCGAAAGCGTGTTCGTATTCCGGGCCGCGCGTTTTCAGCCAGCCGAGCAGGTCGGCAACAGTTGCGACATTGCCGGGAAGCTCGATGCTTTCCTGGGACGTGCCGATGCGTTCGCGCACCCATGCGAAATAGCGGAGGTTGAGTTCACTCATGGCGTTTCGGACTCTGGATTCTTATTTTTCACGCAATTGCGGAGAAGAGGACCGCTCACGCTTGCCCGGGGAATTGCCTAGCCAGCGTCATCCATCAGGTAGCGGTAGCTGGCGCGGAAATAATCGTAACCCGTGTACAGCGTCAGGACGGCGGAAATCCAAAGGCCCGCCACGCCGACATGGGTCACCAGTTCGCCACCCGTTATCGCGTCGCCGGCAGGGCCCGCGACGAGAAAACCTATGGCAACCATCTGGAGCGCAGTCTTCCACTTGGCAAGACGCGAGACCGGCACGCTGACGCGTACTTCGGCCAGGAATTCACGCAGGCCGGAAACGAGGATCTCGCGGCTGAGGATGACCAGCGCCGCCCACAGCGAAACTGTGCCGATCGTGCCGACAAAGGTCAGCACCAGCAGGGCGGCCGCGACAAGCAGCTTGTCGGCGATCGGGTCCAGCATGCGTCCGAGCGAGGAATGCTGGTCGAAGGCGCGGGCCAGATAGCCATCGAGAAAATCGGTCACGCTGGCGGCGATGAACAGGAACAGTGCCAGCCAGCGTCCGGCATGTCCCTCGATGAAGAAGCAGCCAACGAACAATGGTACCGCCGCGATGCGGCCATAGGTCAACAGGTTCGGGAGGGCGGCAATCTGGCTGCGCCCTCTCGCGGAACGTGTTGCAAAGGTGTCGTTATTCGCTGTCATAAGGCCAAAGTGCTCGCAAGATGCTGAAAGGTCAATATTTCACAGGAACATGGCAGGAATACTTCAGGCCATGAAAACTCAGGCGTTTCCGCCTTCGTGAAAATGATCGTAAACCAGCCGCGCCATTTGGCGGCTGATGCCCGGTGTTGCCTCCAGATCTGCAAGGCCTGCGCGCGAAACCGCTTTTGCCGAGCCGAAATGCATCAATAATGCGCGTTTCCTGGTCGGCCCGATGCCGATGATTTCATCGAGCGGATTCCTCGCCATGGCGGTTTTCCGTTTTGCGCGATGGGTGCCGATGGCAAAGCGGTGCGCCTCGTCGCGCAGGCGCTGCAGGTAATAGAGGACGGGATCGCGCGGTTCGAGGCGGAACGATTCGCGCCCGGCCATGAAGAAATGCTCGCGGCCCGCGTCGCGTTCCGGGCCCTTGGCGACGCCGACGACCGTCACATCGTCGATGCCCAGTTCCTCCATTACGGCCTTGACCGCGGCGAGCTGGCCCTTGCCGCCGTCGATCAGCAGCAGGTCGGGCCACGCTGCGTCATGCTCTCCGGTTTCCTTGCCGGCGTTTTCCTTCAGCAGCCGGGTGAACCTGCGGGTCAGAACTTCGCGCATCATGCCGTAGTCGTCGCCAGGCGTCAGGCTTTCCGACTTGATGTTGAACTTGCGGTACTGACCTTTTTCGAAGCCTTCCGGCCCCGCCACGATCATCACGCCGACGGCGTTGGTACCCATGATGTGACTGTTGTCGTAGACCTCGATGCGCTGCGGCGGTTCGGCCAGATCGAAGGCTTCGGCGATGCCTTTCAGCAGCTTGTTCTGACTGGCGCTTTCGGCCATGCGCCGGCCCAGCGCCTCGCGCGCATTGGTCATGGCGTGTTCGGTCAGGCCGCGTTTCTCGCCGCGCTGGGGGGCGCTGAGTTCGACCTTGCGGCCCGCCCGTGCGCTGAGCGCCTCGGCCAGCAACTCGCCTTCCGGCAATGCGTGCGAGACGAGGATCAAACGCGGGCAGGGCTTGTCGTCATAGAACTGGGTGAGGAAGGATTGCAGCACCTCGGCTTCCTGAAGCGCTGAATCGGCCTTGGGGAAGTAGGCGCGGTTGCCCCAGTTCTGGCCGGCGCGGAAGAAGAACACCTGAATGCAGAACTGGCCGCCTTCCTGATGGATGGCGAAGACGTCGGCTTCCTCGACATTACCGGGGTTGATGCCCTGATGCGCCTGGATGTGGCTCATGGCGGCAAGACGGTCGCGCAGCATCGCGGCGCGCTCGAAGTCGAGCGCCTCGGATGCTTCTTCCATCGCCTTGCCGAGTTCCCCGCGCACGCCACGGCTCTTGCCGGACAGGAAGCGGCTCGCCTCGTCGACGAGGCCGGCATAGTCTTCAAGCGAAATCTCGCCGGTGCAGGGCGCCGCGCAGCGCTTTATTTGATAGAGCAGGCAGGGGCGCGTACGGCTTTCGTAGACCGAATCCGTACAGGTGCGCAGCAGGAAGGCGCGCTGCATGGCGTTGAGCGCGCGATTGACGGCGCCAGCCGACGCGAAGGGGCCGAAATAGTCGCCCTTGCGGCTGCGCGCGCCGCGGTGCTTGGCAAGCTGCGGCGCGTCGTGGTCGCGCGAGATCACGATATAGGGGAATGACTTGTCGTCGCGCAGCAGCACGTTGTAGCGCGGCCGCAAACGCTTGATCATGTTGGCTTCAAGCAGCAGCGCCTCGGTTTCCGTTTCGGTGGAAACGAACTCCATCGACGCCGTTTCGGAGATCATCCGCATGATGCGGTTGGTCTGGCCGCCGAGACGGGTATAGCTGGCGATGCGCTTTTTGATGCTGCGCGCCTTGCCGACATAGAGGATCTCGCCCCCGGTATCGAACATGCGGTAAACACCGGGCCCAGCCGGCGCGCGCTTTTGCGCGGCGGCAATCACCTGCGGTCCGGTCTTCATCGGTTTGTCGGTTGTCGTATCCGTCATGGCGGTAGAGATAGCGCGATTCCCCGTCCTGGCGCGGGATGGTGCTTATTCGGGGATGCCGGCGATGTCCGGGGTTTCCCATGCCAGATGCTGGCCACCGTCGAGCGCCAGCATCTGGCCTGTCATCGACGGTGTTTCGATCAGGAACCTCACGGCGCGGGCAATTTCCTCGGGGCTGGGGCCATTCTTGAGCGGTAATGCGTCCACCTGAGCCTGGAAGTCGGCTGCGTTCTGGCGGGCATTCCGGAGCGTGGGGCCCGGGCCGATGGCGTTGACGCGCACCCTCGGCGCAAAAGCCATCGCCATGGTGCGTGTAGCCGTCCACAGCGCTGATTTCGACAGGGTGTACGTGAAGAAATTCGGGTTCAGCCGCCATACCCGCTGGTCGATCAGGTTGATCACGTTTCCGGTCATCCCTTCCGGCATCGCGTTGGCCATGTCACGGGCCAGCGCCAGCGGCGCTTCCAGGTTCACAGCCATATGCATGTCCCAGGATTCCGCACCGAAATCGGTGGCTCCGTCGGGTTCGAACAGGGATGCGTTGTTGACCAATACGCTGACCGGGCCGAGTTGCTCCGAGACATCGCCGATGAGGTGTGAAACCTGGGTGCGTGAGACAAGTTCTGCGGTGAAGACTTTCGCCTCGCGGCCGCTCCGGCGGATTTCGTCGCAAAGCCGGACGGCATCCTCGTGGTGGTTCTTCCGGGTATGAATCGCCACGGTGTTGCCCATGCGGGCCATTTCGAGCGCGATGGCCCGCCCGATGCGGCGGGATGCACCGGTGACAAGTGCAACGGCGCTCATTGCGGGCGACCTCCGCCCTCAGCCCAAAAACGGCAGCCGGACATTATTGAACACGCCCCAGCAATAGATTCCGTAGGCCAGCGTCAAAGCCACGCCGGCAGACGCGTTGATGCGCCACTTGCCGCCGACGAAGGCCAGCACGATGACGGCGGATGCCAGCATGATCCAGATGTCGAAGTTCATCACCTCAGGGGGGACAGCCAGCGGTGAAATCACCGAGGTCAGTCCCATGATGCCGAGCAGGTTGAAGATATTGGAGCCGATGACGTTGCCGATGGCAATCGCGCCTTCACGGCGCAGCGCGGCCATGATGGTGGCGGCAAGCTCGGGCAGAGAGGTGCCGAGGGCAACGACGGTAAGGCCGATGGCGGCTTCCGACACACCCCAGCTGCGGGCGATTGTCTGGGCGGAAGAAACCATCATCTCGGCAGCCAGCGGCAGGCCGACAAGGCCGCCGAGCGCGAACAGGATAGCGATGGTCATGTTCTTGGCCGGGCCCTCCAGTTCCTCGATCTCGTCGTGCAGCGCCTTTCCATTGCCGTTGCGGGCGCAACGCATCGATTCGAACAGGAAGGCGATCAGCAACACGAAGAGCAGTACGCCGTGCCAGCGGTCGAGCACGCCTGTGAGGCAAATTCCGATAAAAAGGAGCGTCGCGCCCATCATGTAGAGCGTGTTACGCAGCGCATCCTGCTGGTCGGTTACGGTCGGCGCGATCATTGCCGGCAGGCCGAGAACGAGCAGCACATTGGCAATATTGGAGCCGATGACGTTTCCGACCGCAATGGCGGAGGAACCGCTCAGGGCAGCGTTGACGCAGACAACCAGTTCCGGTGCCGACGTGCCGAAAGCAACTACAGTGAGGCCGATGATCAGCGGCGGGATGTTCAGCCGGTCAGCGATACCGACAGCGCCACGCACCAGAAGGTCGCCGGCAACCATCAAGAGCGCCAAGCCGGCAACGAACATCACGTATGGGAACATCGTTATCCTTCAGGTCGCATGATCGCATGCAAATACACCGGTGTGCCTGCGCACCGGCTGCTCAGGCTGATATAGCCATTCGCTTGCGGATTGTAAGGTCCGCTGACGCTGCGGTGACCATTGTTTAGGCAAATTTCCGCCGCCTTGGTAGTTCCATCCAGCCCGGCGTGCAAGAGCGATCCCCTGTCCCCATTGACCCCGCGCCAATAGCGGCTAACGTTTGCGCCCCACTTTTTAACAACGGTTCGGGAGGCCGATCATGGGAATTTTCGATTTCATCAAGGACGTAGGCGAAAAACTCGGCATTGGCGGTGGTGAAGATGCGCCCGATGCCGATGCGCTCAAGAAGGAAGTGGAAAAGCATGGCCTTGAGGCAAGCGACCTGAAGGTTGAGGTGGATGGAGACAAGGTGAAGGTTGCCGGCGCCGCGCCGAGCAACTCGATCCGTGAAAAGATCATCCTGACGATGGGCAATGTCCTCGGGATCTCAAAGGTCGAGGAAGATATCAAGGTCGCCAAGAACGAAGGCGATGCGACGTTCTACACGGTGGTAAAGGGTGACACGCTGTGGAAGATCGCCGAGACGCATTACGGCAAGGGCAAGGGCGCGAAGTACAACGTGATCTTCGAGGCCAACCGGCCGATGCTGACGCATCCGGACAAGATCTATCCCGGCCAGATGCTGCGCATCCCGCCGCTCGACGCGGCCTGATCAGCCCGTTACGGGGACGCTATCGAGGTCGCCGCGTGGTTTCACGCGGCGACTTTGGTTTTTTCGAAGGCGGGGACAGCCGACGAAAAGGCGTTCAGCCATTCAACCAGTTGCGGGTGCGCGGCCCGCCAGCCGCCGTCGAACCGCAGGTCCAGATAGCCAAGCGCGCAGGCCAGCGCGATTTCGCCGATGGTCGGCGTGTGGTGCAAGACCATCGTGCCGGATTCCAGCACGGCAAGAGCCCGTGAAACCTTGTCCGCCTGGTAATCGAGGACGGGTTGATGCCACTTCTCCTCGGGCCGCATGCGCTTCTCGTAGACCTGCAGGAGGGCGGCGTCCATGATCCCGTCAGCGAGCGCCTGCAGGCATAGGGCGTCAAAACGCTCCTTGCCCGACGCGGGAATGATCTTCTCGCCCTGCGCCATGTCGTTGAGATATTCGGCGATTACCCGGGAATCGTAGATCACGGTGCCGTCTTCAATGATGAGAGCCGGAATTTTCCCCAGCGGATTTTGCGTGCGCAACGTGTCGTTTGCGTCGTTGGGGTCGGCGGTCTCAATGGTGATCTGGTCCGCAAGGCCGAGAATGGCGGCGGCAATCTTGACCTTGCGGCCGAAAGGGGAGGGCGGGCTGGAGCGCAGGATCATGGGCATGGTACGGGGTCCGCTTTGGAGATGAAGGTTGGTCCGGACATATCAGTTTTCCTTGCGATAGACGACAGGCTAACTGGCACTGTCGCCGCTCTAAGCCATTTGCGCGGAGATACGCGGTCATTGCCATTGCAGGCGAGCGGGATCATTGCGTGCCAGCCTCCGGAATGGTCAGCGTGCCGGCGCGGCAGGCATCCGCGTCGACCTCTGCGCAGGCACGGAACTTCATCGCCTTGTCGAGACAGATGCGGACTTCGCGAAACAGTCCGTTGTTGCAGATGACAGCCATTCCCGATGTCTCAAGGCCGGTGTTGGCGGTGACGAAACCCGCCTCGATGCGTTTCGGCGACAGTTTTTCGGACGGGGCTGTCAGCAGGTTGCCGGGGATTTCCACATGCTTCGCGGCCTGGCGTGTGGCCTCGAAATAGGCGTCCGGCGAAAGCCCCGTGCAGCGCCCGTGTTTGCGCCATTGATGAAACACGAGGCCAGGCGAGGGGATCAGGTCGGCCATTTCGTCGGCGAAACGGTAATCGATGCGCTCGGGCCCGTAGGTGCAGTTGGCGGGATAGCCGCTCTCATATTGGGGCCACAGGCCATGAACGACGAAGCCCTTGCGGGCGTTTGTGCCACATTGGGTGGTGTCGTCTTGTCCTTCCTGAAGGCAGTAGGTAGGTGACCAGGACAGAGCGAGAACCCAGAAATCGAATTTGCCGGGCGGCGTGCCGGGTTTTTCCTGCGGACCGCGCAGCGACAGAGTGCCCGCGATGATCGCCAGCGCGAACAGGCCAAGCGTGATGAGGTTCTTTCGCTTCAGCAAGGAGCGCAACGTGTGTTCCGGTCAGCGCGGCAGCAGTTCCCGGCAGCCTGGCGCGTTGGCGTACGGCCAGTCCTGACCGATGACGCAGAACTCGACGCCGTAGCCATGCCCGGCAAAGCCCTGTTCGCTGCGGACCCAGTAGACGACATCGACATTGCGCCCATCCGACAACTCGGCGTCGGCACGGCACGAGCGGATTGCCGTGATCATCGGCGTCCAATCGCGATAGGCGATTTCACGCGGACGATAGAGCGCGTTCATTGTCAGGCTGCTGTCCCAATAGGCCGCTTCGGTTGATGCGAAACGGCTTTGCACACGCGCCATGACGGATGGGTTGTCGCACTGGGGGCCTGTCCAGCCGCCGGAACGCTCCGCCGACCCATGGAACGTGAAATTGTCGCCATGGATACCTTCACCCAGCGCGGCGGACGCGGCGAGACCGGCAACAAGGAAGACGACGGCGGCAGCCATGGGAAGAGCGCGGGACATTCGAAGACCTGAAACTTTTTTCGCTTTCAGGCAGCAACACTGGATCGCCGGACGGTGCGGGTCAAGCACCAGAGTGCCTAGCGGAGCTGGTATGCGGTGTCCGCACGCGCAATCGGGCAGGGCGTCTTGCTGAATTTCCAGGAGGTGTTGTTCAAATACATCCCGCATTGCGCCATCTGCCCGCGAATGCACACCTGATCGCCTTGCTGGAAATACTGGCCGTTGAGCCGGCACTGGCACGGTGTCTGGCGGCTGGCGCTGCCTTCGGGTGCGGAAAAATCGATGTTCTGCGGAACCACGGAGGCGGGACGTGCGGCTTCGCTTCCGGCAAGGGCCGGCGTTGCGGCAATGGTTATTGCAGACAGACCGGCAATGAGAAATGCGCGTATCATGTTTTCCCCTCTAACGAGCGTTGCAGCAGAGCGGCGATTGCAACTGCGGGCAATGATAGCACAAATGCCGGAAAACCGGACCCGCCATGAATTTTCATGTGCAAGCGGCCAGGGGTGTGTCTGCGGATTGAGCCGGACGCAAAACAAAACCCGGCAAGCCGCATGGCTGCCGGGTTCGTTTTCACTGCGCTTGCGGGCGCGTTAATTGCAGAGCTTGCGCGGGCCTTCATAAGGCTGGAACGTGCCAGTCTGCGGGTCGAACGTCTGGTACTTCGATGCGCAATAGGCATACCAGTCGTCGGTGAACGGCTCCGGCTTGTATTCGGGAGCCGGCGCGTAGACAGGCTCGGGCGCAGGCGCATAACGGGCTTCGGCGGGACCGTAGTACCCCTGCCGCGGCGGGACATAGTCGTCGTCGCTCGGGCCATAATAGGTCCGCGACGGCGGTGCGTAGCGGCTTTCGTTATAGCCGTCGGCGATAATCGCACCGAGGGCGAACCCGATGAAGGCGCCGGCGACCGCTGCCCCGACATCGTCATCGTCGTGACGATGACGCCTGTGCGCGTGGCGATTGTCCCGGTAACCGCGATTATCGTGGCGGCGCGCCTGGCGGTAATCGCGTTTGCGGTGCTTGCTCCGGTCGCCCACGTACTGGCGCTGGACGTGCTGGCGCTGAACGCCGGTGCGCTGAACCTCATGGCGGGATTGAAGGTATGCGCGCTCCTGGTCGCGGTCGCCCGAAGAGGCGAATGCGGTCGCGGGGATGGCGGTGGCGCCCATGGCAACTGCCAGGATCGCAGCCAGAATGCGTGCGGGCCTGCGGCGCTGTGTGGTGTTCAATTCGGTCATATCAGCCTCCCGGCTCAAGGAACTCATGTTCGGGGACCTGCCGTCCGGATCGCCACAAGGATGATCTTTAAACGTGGCGGTTTGAAGGGCACCGGCTCCCGATTTCGCCAACAGGGTTAGCGCAGGCGACCTGAACCGAAGCTGAACGGGGCGGAAGAGGCTGAAAAAGTCAGAGCTTGCCGATTGAAACCGTCTTGGTGGCGAGTGCGCGGCCCGAGCCGTTCAGTGCCTGTACGGTGACGGTGTAGGCGGCGCCCTTGCGGCATGGCGGCAGATAGCCGCTGCTCCCCTTGGCCGAAGAGACGACCTTCGCGTTCGGGACACTGCCGGTTTCGCCGGGAACTGATGACAGCAGCATGTTTTCAAGGCCGTTGGCCTTGTAGCCGATCACGCCCATATCGCCGCGGCCGGAGTTTTCGCCCGAGGCGGCCTGATAGGACGCGGTCACGGTCGCGGCGCCTTTCGGGATGCCGTTTACGGACAATGCCGGGGTCGATCCCTTGCCGCCGAGCGCCGAGCATTGCTGGCCCTTCGGCACGCGTCCCTCGTCCCAGCGCGCATCGGCGAAAGCGATGGTCATGATTTTCGACAGGTTGGGCGAGCCGTCCGGGTTCTTCGAGGCGTCGTCGCCGCTGCCACTATTGCCCCCCGCATCGGCGGAGGCTCCGGGCGCACCGTCGGGACGGCCAACGTCACCCATGACGTTGACGCCGCCGGCGCTGGCGCAGGCGGCAAGCAATAGCGTCAAAGCGGCGGCGATGAGGCCCCGGATATGGGTCGCAGTGATCAATTGAATCGGCCTTCCTCGAACACGAACGCGCGAAAACTAGCGAAAATCGCCCAAAGCGCAATTGCGTATTGGCCACAATCCCCGCGAATCGTGCGGGGCGTTGCGCTTACAGACGGATGACGTATTCCTTGCGGGTCGTTTCGATCACCTGCCATGTGCCTGTGAAGCCGGGGCGCAGGATGAAACCGTCGCCGGGGCGCACCGTGCGCTCGTTGCCGTTTTCGTCGGCGATGATGCTGACGCCTTCGAGGATGCGGCAGTATTCCCACTCCTCATAGGCGATGCGCCATTTGCCCGGCGTTGCCTCCCAGATGCCGGCGAAGAGCTTGCCGTCCGCCGATTCCTCGATGTTCCAGGTTGTGAAATGCGGATCGCCGGAGACGATTTTTTCCGGCGCCGGCGCGTCGTGTTCCGGCTTCACGCCTTCGGTTGAAACCGTAACGAAAAGATCATCCGTCATGTCAGGCTCTCCCACGGGTGTGATAACGGCCGATGGTGCGCCGCGCGAGCGCCTGCATGACGCCGCCGAAGCTGTATTTCGTCATCGCGGTCTTTTCATAGGACGCCTGGCCGAGAATGTCCTTGGCCGCGAGGATTCCGCTCTCGATGGCCGGTCCCAGCCCCTCGCCGAGATCCACGGTCGCAAGCCCGGCCGCATCGCCGATGATGTAGGCGTTCGCGTTCTTCACCTCGCCATCGTGGGTGTAGAGAAAATAGGGATGGCCGCCTTCTTTCAGGCCCTCGGCGGTATCCTCGTCCAGCATGCCCCCGGCTACGAGATCGCCGATGAAAGCGCGCCAGTGATCGTGGATCTTCTCGCCCGTGTTGCGGAACCAGCGCGACTTGCCGCCGATGCCGATGTTCACGTAGCCGTTCGCCTTGGGCACGTACCAGGCGTAGCCCTCCAGCCCGCGCAGCAGGAAGTAGAGATGGCAGGTGCCGCCGCGTTGCGGGTATTCGAATTCCTTCTCCAGCGTGGCGATCTGGCGCGATTTCATCCGCTCGGCGGGAAACAGGGTCTTGCGCACCGGGCACATGGTGCCGCCCGCGCCGACGATGTTCACGCATGAATATTCGCCATCGATGACATAGCGCCCGCCGGCCTCGTCATGCTCGATGACCTTGACCTGGTGCTCGATGATCTCGGCGCCCGAGCGTTTCAGCAGCCAGTTGTCGAACTCGGTGCGGCGGATGGAGTAGTTTTCGCCCACCGTCGGCAGCCCGTTGAAGGCAAAGGGCACCCCGCGCAGATGCGTCTTGATGGTCAGCTTCTCGATGCCGTGCGGATAGGTTTCGGGCGTGAGCGCGAGATCGTCCATCACCTTCTGGGTGATCCAGCCGGCGCAGAGCTTCAGCCTCGGGAAGCGCGCCTTGTCGAGCACGACGACATCGGAGCGGGCGCGCACCAGTTCGGCTGCGCATGAACTGCCGGCAGGGCCGCCGCCGACTATGATGGTTTCAACGTGTCGCATGGGTCTTTTCTAGCCCGCGATGACGGCGGAAAGATAGAGGCGGGAGACAGGCCGGCGCGATCTGTTGCGCCTCATTTCACGAGCACCAGCAGCGCAACGAACGCGAGCCCGAGGCTCATGAAGAACCCGATGACGAAACCGATCAGGAAGCCAAGCGCGCGGTTTTCAGGCGCCCGCCGTACTCCCATCCACGCACCGATGAGCGCACCCGGCATCCCGGCGATGACCGCCACAAGGATGAGTTCGCCCGTTGTGATCAGCGTGATGTCGGACATGTCTTCGGCCTGGCCGCCATGCGGCCGGTCACTGCGGGAAGCATGTGCGCCTGTCGTCGCCGAACTTCAGGAACATGCGGTCGTGCGCCAGGCTGACGGCGACAGTGCCGGCCTGATAGATCTCGCCGGGACCTGTGTAGGCCAGGTTGATCTGGCCGCCATTGGTGCTGATCAGGCTGATGGCATCGTTGCTGTCGCGGCGCACGGCGATCTGGTAATTCCCGTCGCAATTGTAAGCCACGATGCTGCCGATGCTGATGAGCGTCGAACGCGTCTGGACCTGGCCTTCCGGCAAGGCAATTCCGGGCGCGGTCCAATCCCTGATCTGTTCGACCGAGGGCGGCGTCGTGCAGCGGAAGCGGATGTCGCTTTCAATGGTGTCGAGCGAGATCGTGTTCGGGTCGATGTCTGTCCGCTCGAAAATATGGGTCAGCGTTTCGGCGGCTGGCGAGCTGCCGTCATTCTTGGGATGCAGTGCGATTTCGAGCCGGTTGTAGTCGGCCAGCTGGACGGTCATCACCATGCTGCCCCGGTCGGCCCATGGGTGGGGCGCAACGAAACTGACCTCGTTGACAACTCCCAGGCGGCCCGAGCCGTCGGCGTAGACGAAATTCTGCGGCAGCGCGTGCATGCACATGTTGCCGGTCATGACTAATGCAACGGTGTCCTGCTGGGGGGCGGGCTTAAGAGGCAGCACGGCCAGTAGACAGCCGGGGCAGGGGTGATAATTCGAGTCGATCTGCCGCCATGCGCCCGCCATCACATTGGATTTGTCGTATTGCGCCAGCGCGGGACCGGAGACGCAGAGCATGGCCGCGAGCAGGGCGAAGGCTGCAAACCGCCGCGAAACCGACCGGTTCAGACTGCGGATGCGAACTGCGGCAGCGGAAAGCGTCATCAGCGGGCTCCTTTTCGCCAAACGCCGGATTTGCGCGGGGAAAACATGCAGGCCAAACAATGAAAGCATGTTCCTGACGCTAGGTCACTTGTTTACGCTGCGGGAGAACACACATCAGAAAGCGACGCAGATCCTCACCCCGCACAGGAGCCCCAGCGATGACCGTTCAAGCCGTGAAGACCCAGCCCCTCATGTCCGTCCTGGCCGGTGCATCGGCCCTGCTCGCGGGCGCGCTCCTCTTCGCCATGCTTGCCGCGACACCGGCGCAGGCACAGCAGGCCGGCTTCCGCTACAACTGCAAGAACGGGCCGCAGATGACGGTGATCTTCATCCGCAACGGCAACCAGTACATGGCGCGCTATGTCTATGACGGGTCGGACAGCGCGATGCGTACAGCGCAGATCGCCGGCCACCCGGACAACGGCAATTTCGTCGACGGCGGCAACCGCATCAACATCCTCAACAACAACCCGCGCACGATCTCCTACGTCGAACCGACCTTCCAGGACCGCTGCACGGCGTTTCAGCGGTTTTGAGGGGGATAGATTGCATTCAGAATGGTATGTTTTCGTTTTCAAGGCGTTTTTTTGAAATGTCAGCATCTAATTTATAGATATATTCGTCTAGCCTATCTTCAAAATAATCAAAATACCTCTCTAATAGATATATAATAAAAATTCCACGCATGGCTTCTAGCCCAATATTTGTTCCAGTTTCAAACTGTTCTGCATCAGCTATAGCATGATATAAATTTTCATTAATAGTAAGCGTCGGCCGACTAGATCCAGACAAATCCATATAATAAGCATATAACTGGCTATACTCTCTGCGTATCTCATTTCTTTGAGGGTAATGACTAAAGAATAATTCAATTTTTTCTGACAATCCAGCAAAAGGCCCGATTCTGTCTTCTTTCCCATATTGCTTGATTTCATACCTACCTAATTTATTCTTAAAGAATGGATCAGGCATAAATTCATAATACTCACGATATATTCTATATATCTCTTTGTTAAATGAATCTACGCTTACTACGCTTTGATCATTGATATAAGCCGCAATTAAATTATTAATTAAGCTATTTCTTTCTGAAATATTATTTTCACATGAATCATCGAGGAATTTTTTTAAAATACTTGGCATTGTAATTCGAATTTTTATCGACCCCAGATCATTTTCTAGATCATAAATTAATTTTCTATCATCTATTAAGGAATATATGGCTCTTTTCCATGTTTCATCCATGTTATTATTAGATCTAAGTAGATCTATACATTTTTTAGATTCTTCATAAACAATTTTTTCGTCCCTTAAAAACACACCAATCTCAAGCCATGAAAATGGATTATGATTTGTTGTTCTTTTTGATAGCATATCACAAATTTCTTCTTTAAATTTTGTATATCGCGACACAAAAATATCATTTTTGCTTAATTCTATTGCATAAATTAACTCACCTCCAATTGAAACCAATTCATTATATAAATTTGAGATAAAATTCAATCTATCAGTCTTGATGTCCTGAAATTCTATAAATTCTTGCAAATGAATACCGTCATCAGATTTTTGCAAGAAGAGATTTTTCCCTGAATCTGTAAATACAGGTAGCACCATATTTGGGTATATATTTTGTGATATTCTATAAAATCCACATATCCTCATAACTCAAAACCTTCTTCCTTTAATATTTCGCATAATTTTTCATATATAGTTGAAGCTAGCATCATATTATGTAGATTTTCTATAACAATGTAGGGTTTAATGTATTTAGGTTTTATTATATCTAACGTTTCTCGTATTTCTCTATTTTCAAAAAATGATATAGGCAATATACACCCTAACAATTTTCCCTTCATTTCAATATCTTTATTAAACTGTATTTCTATAGCGCTCCCTCTTTCATCTGGATTTATTTTACTTTTATCCGGGAACAATGTAGGATGTCTTGCGAGATCGTAATAGGATTCGACTTCAAAATTTGGCGCTTCTATATTAAGGTTTTTTGTAGATCTGCCTAAAATATAGTCAATCTCAGATGTATAAAAATAATCAACTAATTGACGGGCAGAATTTATATTAGGATTCAAGCTAAAATCTATTAACTTCATTCTTCGATGAAAGAAATCACCGTAAACGCCACCATCAAATGCGCCTGTATCAAACGGATAAACCGCATAAACATCATCCTTAATAGCATTTACATCAAAAATAAACACGCAAGGCAGCATGCTGCTATTTTTATTAGTGCCAAAATACCGCTTTCTGTACGCGGGTTTTCCATAAAACATATATATCAGATTTTTATCGAACACATCGCAGTGATACGCAGTTAATTTTTTTGGTTTGATAATATCAAATAAATTGTAACCATCAGTGATATGAACTAATGGTAGTACTTTAGATTTTGCTGATTCAGCGCAAATTACATCTCGAAATCTTGTTTTGGGTTCCGATTCGGGCATTTGCTTATTCCAGCCTTATCTGCCTTCCATTATGAAGCTTCGCTAGCGGTTAGGTTCGCGTCAAGTCTCTTGATGTTTCCTCCCCAACATCCACGCAACAGGCACGACCGCAATGCATTCCAGCCCGAGCAGGATGAGGCCCGCGACGGGCATGGTCGGGTGGATCAGGTAGAAGCCGCGCGTCAGCAGGTAACCGGCGATGGACGCGCCGGGAAAGCCGATGCACCGGACATGAAGGAAAAGACCTTCGGGGCTGAACAGTCCGCCGGCCTTGTAGCACAGCGGGCCCTTCAGGCCGCCGGGCGGGATGTATCCGGGGTCGGCTATGCCGGCTTTCACGAGCACCGCCGCCAGCACCATGCTGACCAGCAGCGCCAGCATCATCCGGTTGTGCCACCAGGTAAAACTTCTGTTCTTCAAAGACATGGGCGGGCTCTCGCGTCTGCGCCGTCATGCCCGCCCTTGTTCGTCGCCGGGATTACACTGACCCGGAAACCCGGCCTTTTTTAGGGCGTTTGCGGATGCCGGCGCGACCCGTTGTCGCGCTGCAGCAATGAAACTGCCCGCCTGAATGATTTGCGCCTAAGGTGCCAGGCGTTCTGCTTCAGATTCAGGAGGGAATTGATATGTCCAACGCCGCCCATTCGAACCCGATGTGCAAGTGCAACCCCTGCACCTGCAAGCCCATCTGCACTTGCGGACTTGATGCTGACAAGCCGGTCAGCGTCGAGGGCTCCTGGGACGAGAACGCCAAGGTGATGACCTACGTGGTGAAGCTGAAAGCGAAAGCCTGAGCCCTCAGCGGACTGGCGGAGCCTCTCCGGCCCGCGCCTGCCTCACTTGCGTTCGGTTCTACCCACTGTCATTTCGTCCAGCGTGTTCTTGCGCACCTTTGACGAGGCACCGGGGCGGCGGTTGTCGCGGGCGGCGGTGGCCTCACTGCCCTGCAGCTTGGCGAGCGGGTCGGCTGCGGTCAGCAGTTCCTGCTGTTCCAGCCGCTTGATCTCGTCGCGCAGACGGGCCGCTTCCTCGAACTCAAGGTTGGCAGCGGCGTCGCGCATGCGCTTGCCCATATCGTCGATGACCTGGCGCAGGTTGTGGCCGACGAGGGTCTCGCCCTTCTTGCCCTTTCCGCCGATGCCGGCGTCCACCGTGACGTGGTCGCGCTCGTAGACGCTGTCGAGAATGTCGGCGATGCCGCGCTTGATGGTGGCCGGCGTGATGCCGTGCTCCTCGTTGTAGGCGACCTGCTTCTCGCGGCGGCGGTCGGTCTCCTCGATGGCGCGCTGCATCGACCCGGTCACCTGATCAGCATAGAGGATCACCTTGCCGTCGACATTGCGCGCTGCGCGGCCGATGGTCTGGATGAGACTAGTCTCTGATCTTAAGAAGCCCTCTTTATCCGCATCCAGGATCGCGACCAGCGCGCATTCGGGGATGTCCAAGCCCTCGCGCAGCAGGTTGATGCC
>JAGRLC010000168.1:4282-4464 GCA_020441995.1 Rhodobiaceae bacterium | reverse complement strand
AGTAGGTCCAGGTGCCGGCAAGACGCTCGAAAACCTGGCGGCTGTCGATTTCCGAAATGTAGCGCTCTTCCTCGGGCAGTTTCTTGAGCGCTTTCTCGTCGGCAACCGAGCGCCAAAGCCACGACGGGACCGTCTCTTCCTCGACGCGCTTCAGCTTCGCCGGCACACCGGCCTTGCGGAAA
>JAGRLC010000168.1:0-4275 GCA_020441995.1 Rhodobiaceae bacterium | reverse complement strand
ATTTCTGGGCGATGATGTCGCTTGCAACCTGCGACCACGCGGCAGGAACCACGATGTCATCGAGCTTGAAGACGATCGAGCCGTCCGGATTCCGGATCTCGCTCGAAGTGGTGCGGAATTCGATTCCCGCGAATGGTGATTTGCCCGCCTTGGTATACCGCCGCTCAATCCGCATCTTGATCTCCAATAGGGCCGGTGATTGCCGCCACCGGCGCAAAAGTCCCCGCTGCCGGGGAGTGATCCCCGACTCGCTGCCTCAAACTCTGTTTTCTAGCCCCCAAACGCGGCGCAGGCTCTGCCTGCGTCCCGCTTGTTTGCGGTTATGCCCGGTATCCCCGGATCTACACCGCAATTCACCTGTTTTGGCGGGCAAGAAACCCGCCACGCGGTTTGTGGAAACCCCACATACGCATGCTGGACGGGTCATCTCTGTCTGGAGGCCGGATCACGTCCCGGCTCACGCACCGCCGTCACTCAGGTGACGTGGGTTAACGGTATGATGACTCGTTTCAGCACGTCAAGCATTAGTGTGCCCAGGTTACCGAACCGCTAAATATTGTGGTGAATCGATAAAAACATGTGGACAGCGTTTCCGGAAAATTACGGATAACGCTGCGGAAAATGACGGCAAATCGTTGCTGCAATTGCGAAAACGTCTCACGATTCGCGCTTCTCACAAACGTTGAACGCCCAATTCGGTCGGATTTTACCGATTCGGTTGCGCGAGCCTTAAAGCGCCGCTGCTAGGCTTGGTTCATCGGGGCAACAATCCCGCCTGCAATGTGTTCAAATTCCAACGTGGATGAGGCCTCCCCCATGCCGCATCATGACGCCTTCGGTTTGTCGGTCGCTGATCTCGATATTGCCATTGTCGAAAACAGCCGGGCGATGCAGACAACCCTGCGCTCAATGCTCTCAACCTTCGGCGTCAGGCGCATTCGCGCTTATGACACGGCATCGGAAGCCCTGACCTCGATGCTTGCCGATCCGCCATCGGTGGTCATCACGGCGTGGAACATCACGCCGATGAACGGCGAAAAGCTGATTCGCACGATGCGCGATCCCGAATTCCCCTCGCTTTGCCATGTTCCGGTGATTGTTGCGACGGCGCACGCGACCCTCAGCGTGATCGACACCGCCTTCAGCGTTGGCTGCAACGCGCTTCTGGCAAAGCCGCTGAGCCCCCAGGTTCTGCAAAAGCGGCTGGAGTGGCTCGTGCGCGATGCCTCCGAACTCGTCAGCAAGGATGGCCGCGTTGTCGTTTCCGGCATGGCCGAGGTGCTCGATACACGGGTCCGCAATTCTCCGCTGGCCAACTCGATCATGCGCGCCAACGCGCTCGAAGCCGCCATGAAGGCGACCGAATCCGCCGCCAAGGACGCTGTGGAGAAAACAAAAGAACAGGAAAGCGCGGCGGCTTCATCCGTTCCGGCGCCCGATGCGGCGAAGGAAGCGGCCTCCAGGAAACCTTCATCAGGCGATTCCAGGGAAGATCGGCGCGCGGCGGTGGCGAAGAAACGTGCCCGCCGCTGGCATGGATGGAAAATCGATGGCGGCAAGGGTTCGACAGCGGCTTAGGTCACATATGAAACCCGAATGTTGATTGGCCTTGGCTCTTTGTGCATAGTCCGCCCGTTCAGCGGTTTCCGGCCCCGCCGGTCATCCGTTGTTTATCAACGCGGCACACGGCACAAGGCATTTGGTGGCCATGAAATATTTCATCCTTCAGCTTTTCACCTGGTGGCATGGCCAGACGATGGGCACGCGCTTCTTTACATGGCGCAAGGGCCATTTCGTCGGCGAGGATGAATTCGGCAACAAGTATTACCGCAATCCGAACGTGCCGCCGCTGGGTGAGCGCCGCTGGGTCGTCTATTCCGGCCTTGCCGAAGCGAGCACTGTTCCCGCCGCCTGGCACGGATGGCTGCATCACACGCTCGATGTTCCGCCCACCGAGGACGGCTACAAGGTTCATGAGTGGGAGCGCCCGCATCTTCCCAACATGACGGGCACGCCCGCGGCTTACCGCCCGGCGGGAAGCACCCTGAACACGGCGTCGCGGCCGCACGCCACGGGTGACTACGAAGCCTGGGCTCCCTGAGCAATCATCTCATCCCTGCGATGAGCGGTTCTTCGCAAACATGGTCCGCCAGCGGATATGAGCGCAATGCGCGTTTCGTGTCCGATCTCGGTGCGGGTGTCTTCGACTGGCTCGCGCCGCGGGCAGGGGAGCGTATCCTCGATCTTGGCTGCGGCGACGGCGCGCTGACCGAACGCATTGCCGAAGCCGGCGCGAATGTGACCGGTGCCGATGCGAGCCCCGATTTCGTCGAGGCGGCAAGGCGGCGCGGGCTTGATGTTCACCTGATGGATGGACACGCACTGACCTTCGGCAAGGAATTCGACGCGGTGTTCTCGAATGCCGCCTTGCACTGGATGACGCGGCCCGGCGAGGTCATTGCCGGTGTTGCCAGGGCATTGAAGCCGGGCGGGCGTTTCGTTGCCGAGTTCGGCGGCCATGGCAATGTGGCTGCCATCGTCACGGGCATGCGGGCCATGGCGCGCATTCATGGCGGCGATGCGGCTCTCGCCGACCCCTGGTATTTCCCGACGACGGATGAATACGCAAAGCTCTTGAGCGAATCCGGCTTTACGGTCCACGAGATCGCGCTGATCCCGCGCCCGACACTTCTGCCAACGGGCATCGCGGGCTGGATGGAAACCTTCCGCGCGCCCTTCTTCGCCCAATATGGGGGTGGCAAGCGGGAAGAGGTCTTGAGCGATCTGGAGGACCTGCTGCGTCCCGCGCTTTGCGACGATTCGGGCCAGTGGACGGCGGATTACGTACGCCTGCGGGTCCGGGCAAAGTTGGACAACTGACACAGGCCGCCAAAATATCGCCACCGGCCCGATGCAGACATTGCGCATCCGCTTTCAAAAGGGCAAAAACCAATTCCATCTCCAGTTGCCACAATCCGCGGCGTGATCTTGTTGGGAAAACACGAATGGCTATCAGCGCAGTCAAACGGCTGATCCTCATGGTTGCTGCTCTTGCAACCGTGACGCTGCTTGCCACCCAGCCGGCGTCGGCCCAGCGTATCAACAACCCGATTGCCGAGTTCACGGGTCTCGACAAAATCACCGGGCGCATCATCAAGTTCGATGTGCTGATCGACGAGACGGTGCAGTTCGGCGCGCTTCAGGTCACCCCGCGCGTATGCTACTCGCGCCCGACCACGGAAGCGCCGAAGACGACCTCCTTCGTCGAGGTCGACGAGGTGACGCTCGATGCCAAGATCAAGCGTATCTTCACCGGGTGGATGTTTGCCGCAAGTCCAGGCCTGAACGCCGTGGAGCACCCCGTCTATGACGTTTGGCTGACGAACTGCAAGCAGTCCTCCGAGGAACTCGGTATCGCCAACCAGTAGAAATCGGCCGGTATCTGCAATGCCTCGTCGAGCATCTCGTGGTATTCGCGGCGGCTGACCTCGATGGCGCCGAAGCGCGTCAGGTGCTCGGTGACGAACTGCGTGTCGAGCAGGGTGAAGCCGCCGGCCTTGAGGCGGGCGACGAGGAAGGCGAGCGCGATCTTGCTGGCGTCGCGCTCGCGGTGGAACATGCTTTCGCCGAAGAAAGCCCCGCCGAGCCGCACGCCATAAAGCCCGCCGATCAGGCGTCCTTCGCGCCAGACCTCGACGGTGTGGCACTGGCCGGCCTTGAACAACTCGCCGTAGAGTTTGCGGATTTCCGGGTTGATCCAGGTTTTCTTGCGCCCTGGGGCGGGTTCCGCGCAGCCCTCGATCACGGCATCGAAATCATTGTCGATCAGGACTTCGAAACCGCCGGTGCGAATGGTGCGGGCAAGACGTTTGGGCAGGTGGAATGAGTCCAGCGGCAGGATGCCGCGCTGGTGCGGCTCGATCCAGTGCAACTGCGGATCGTCCTCGCTTTCGGCCATCGGAAAAATGCCGCAGGCATAGGCCTTCAGCAGAACGGTCGGTGTAATCTCGAATGCCACGTCGGACGCACCGCTCAACGCCGGTCCTCCGGTTTGCTGCCGTCAGGCAAGCCGGTGTCAGTCGTCTTGCTTGTCGGCAAGATATGATTCCAGCCAGTGGATATCATAGCGCCCGTCAGCGATATCGCCATTGTTCACCAGTTCGGAGAACAGCGGAATGGTTGTCTGGATGCCGTCGATGACGAATTCCGACAAAGCCCGGCGCAGGCGCATGAGGCATTCGTTGCGCGACTTGCCGTGCACGATCAGCTTGCCGA
>JAGRLC010000046.1:15181-17976 GCA_020441995.1 Rhodobiaceae bacterium | reverse complement strand
GCTTCCTCAACATGGTCGGCTATGTTCCGTTCGAGAATCTCGTTGGCAAGGCGCAGGTGATCTTCCTGTCGCTGAACGATGACGACCGCTTCTGGGAATTCTGGAAATGGCCGCACTCGATCCGTTGGGGCAGGCTGTTCACGGGCATTGAATGAACGTCGATGAAAAAGCCGTAGCCGCGCTGCTTGGCTATGGTTTCAAGGACAACGGGCTGCTTCGCGAAGCCCTGACGCACGCAAGCGCCGTGGCGGGAACCGGCGATCCGACATATCAGCGGCTTGAGTTCCTCGGGGACCGGGTTCTGGGTCTGGCGGTTGCCGAGATGCTTTATGCGGCTTTTCCCGAGGCGGACGAGGGCGAATTGTCGCGCCGTCTGACGCAGCTTGTGCGCCGGGAGACCTGCGCCAAGGTGGCGAAGACCATTGGTATCGGCAAGCACATCCTGCTTGGCGAGGCCGAAAAGCGCAGCGGGGCGGAGCGTAATCGCGGCATTCTCGCCAATATCTGCGAGTCCGTGATCGGCGCGGTGTTTCTCGATGGCGGCTACGACGCGGCAAAGGCCTTCATCGTCGCGAATTGGCAGGACCTGATGATGGAGCCGGACCGGCCGCTGCGCGATCCCAAGACGATGCTGCAGGAATGGACCCACAAGGCCGGCCATGGCGTGCCGGTCTACCGCACCATCGGGCGTGACGGACCGGATCATGCGCCGGTCTTCGTAATGGAGGTTTCCGCTGAAGGCGTAACCCCTCAGCATGGCAAGGGCAGTTCCAAGCGTGCGGCGGAGCAGGCTGCCGCGCAAGCGGTGCTCGAGGATGCCGGTGTCTGGCCTGTGAATGGCAATGGCGATGAGTGACAACATGACCACGGGTGACAGGGCGACAAGAGCGGGCTTCGTCGCCCTGATTGGCGCGCCCAATGCCGGCAAGTCGACGCTGGTCAATGCGCTGACGGGCACAAAGGTGTCGATCGTCACGCACAAGGTGCAGACGACACGGGCGCTGATCCGGGGCATTTTTGTCGAGGGTGACGCGCAGATCGTGCTTGTCGACACGCCGGGCATCTTTTCGCCGAAACGCCATCTGGAACGCGCCATGGTGAAAACCGCGTGGCGCGGCGCGTCGGATGCGGATCGCGTTGCGGTGATTATCGATGCGAAGGGCGGCATCACCGAAGAGGTGGCCGATATTCTCGAGCGCGCCGGCAAGGTTGCCCAACCGAAGGATCTGGTGCTGAACAAGATCGATCTCGTGCCTCGCGAGAAGCTGCTCGAGCTGGCGCAGAAAGCCAACGAGATATGCGCCTTCGAGCAGACCTACATGGTCTCGGCGACGAAGGGCAGCGGCCTTGAGGACTTGAAGCGCGGGCTTGCCTCGAAGATGCCTTCGGGGCCGTGGTTTTATCCCGAAGACCAGGTGTCCGACCTGCCTATGCGAGCGCTGGCAGCCGAAATAACGCGGGAAAAGCTGATCCTGCGGCTGCACGAGGAGCTTCCTTACCGCTCCAGCGTGGAGACGACGCAATGGAAGAGCCTGCGCGACGGATCGGTGCGCATCGAGCAGACGATCTATGTCGAGCGTGAGAGCCAGCGCAAGATCGTGCTCGGCGAAAAGGGCCGCACCATCAAGGCGATCGGCGCTTCCGCGCGCACCGAGATTGCCGAGGCCGCCGAAACGCCGGTGCATCTGTTCCTGTTCGTGAAAGTGCGCGAGAACTGGTCGCAGGACCCCGAACGCTACCGCGAAATCGGGCTCGATTTCTCCGACGGTTAAGCGGGGACTTCAATCATGGAATGGGCCGATGACGGCATCATCCTTGGAACCCGGCGCCACGGCGAGACCAGCCTGATCGTCGAGGCGCTGACGCCTGCGCGCGGGCGGCATCTCGGTATCGTCAAGGGCGGGCGTTCGCGGCGCATGCGCGGGACGTTGCAGCCGGGCAACCGCGTACGTCTCGTCTGGCGGGCGCGGCTGGAGGACCATCTCGGCACCTATCAGGTCGAGCCTCTGGAAGACCGGGCCGCCGAACTGATCGAGAACCGCGCGGCGCTTGCCGGTTTCATGACCATCGCGGCCCATGCCCGGCTGCTGCCCGAACGCGAGCCGAGCGCCGATCTGTTCGAGCATTTCGCCGCGACCTACGATCTTCTGCCGGGTGCGCTCGGAGCGCAGGCTGTCGCCATGTTCGAGCGCGATCTGCTGACGGCGCTCGGGTTCGGGCTCGATCTCGATGTCTGTGCCGCGACCGGCACTCGGGACAACCTGATTTTCGTCTCGCCGAAAACCGGGCGCGCGGTCAGCGCCGAAGCCGGTGCGCCGTACAGGGAAAAGCTGCTGCCGCTGCCGGCTTTCCTGCGCAGTGACATGCCCGAGCCGGGCGGGAGCACCAGTGCGGATGAGATCGCCGATGCTTACAGGCTGACGGGGCATTTCCTGTTGCGCCATGTCTGGCTGCCGCGCAATGTCGCCCCTCCGGCGGAACGTGAACGCTACATTACCCAGGTTACGCGCATCACAAGTGCATAGTGTCCTTTGCGTGCTTGCTCGATTGAGGACGTTGGTTTACGCCGGTTTTCATGGGTGACACGCCGATTCTCGACAATGACGGCATAGAGCCGATCGGTCTGCGCGAAGCGCTGGAAGAGCGTTATCTCGCCTACGCGCTGTCGACGATCACACAGCGTGCGCTTCCCGATGCGCGCGACGGACTGAAACCGGTCCACCGGCGGCTGCTCTACGCCATGCGGCTTTTGAAGCTCGATCCCGACCAGGGCTTCAAGAAATGCGCCCGCGTCG
>JAGRLC010000046.1:0-15063 GCA_020441995.1 Rhodobiaceae bacterium | reverse complement strand
GCAACATCGACGGCGATAACGCGGCTGCCATGCGCTACACCGAAGCGCGGCTGACCGAGGTTGCCAAGATCATCCTCGACGGGCTCGACGAAGACGCGGTTGATTTCCGCGAAACCTATGACGGCGAGGATCGCGAACCGATCGTGCTGCCGGGCGGGTTCCCGAACCTGCTCGCGAACGGCTCGCAGGGTATCGCGGTCGGCATGGCGACATCGATCCCGCCGCACAACGCCGCCGAACTTTGCGATGCGGCGCTGCTGCTGATCGAAAACCCCGAGGTCACCACGGCGGAACTGGTGAAGCATGTGCCGGGGCCGGATTTCCCGACCGGCGGCGTCATTGTCGAACCCAAGGACCAGATCCTTGAAGCCTATGAGACCGGGCGCGGCGGCTTCCGGGTCCGCGCCAGGTGGCACAAGGAAGATACCGGCCGCGGCACCTATGTCGTGGTGGTCACCGAGATTCCCTATCTGGTGCAGAAATCGCGGCTGATCGAGAAGATCGCCGATCTGATCACCGAGAAGAAACTGCCGCTGCTGGCGGATGTGCGCGATGAATCCGCCGAGGACGTGCGCATCGTTCTCGAGCCGCGCAGCCGCACGGTCGATGCCGACATCCTTATGGCCTCGCTGTTCCGCCTTTCGGACCTTGAGTCGCGTATTTCGCTCAACATGAACGTGCTGACGCAAGGCCGTGTGCCAAACGTCATCGGGCTCAAACAGGCTCTGCGGGAATGGCTCGATCATCTCCGCGTGGTGCTGATGCGGCGTACCGCGCACCGGCTGGAGCAGATCGCCAAGCGGCTGGATGTTCTCGAAGGCTATCTGATCGCCTATCTCAACCTCGATGAGGTGATCCGCATCATCCGCGAGGAAGACGAGCCCAAACCGGCGCTGATCGCGGCCTTCAAGCTGACCGATACGCAGGCGGAAGCGATCCTCAACATGCGCCTGCGCTCACTGCGCAAGCTTGAGGAAATGGAGATCCGCCGCGAGCACAAGTCGCTCACCGGCGAACAGCGTGACCTCAAGGCGCTGCAGGGCGACGAGGGTTTGCAATGGACCCGGATCAGCGAACAGATCGCGGAGGTGCGCGGCAAATTCGGTCCCGATACGGAGCTTGGCAAGCGCCGCTCGGCCTTCGGCGAGATCGGCGAGGCCGATCTGGTCGATATTCAGGAGGCCATGATCGAGCGTGAGCCGATCACCGTCGTCCTGTCACAGAAGGGCTGGATACGCGCGCTCAAAGGTCATATCGCGGAGGCGTCAGGCTTGCAGTTCAAGGCCGAGGACGGGCTTGCGCGCGCTTTCCATGCGCAGACGACCGACAAGATTATCCTCTTCGCCGAGGACGGGCGTTTCTTCACGCTTGCAGCCGACAAGCTGCCGGGCGGTCGCGGCATGGGCGAGCCGGTTTCGATCATGGTCGACTTCCCGGAGAACGCCAGCGTGGTTGCCGCTTTCGTTCATGATCCCGAACGCAAGCTGCTGGTTGCCAGCGGCGAGGGACGTGGCTTCGTGGTGCCGGAAAAAGACGTTGTCGCCATGACCCGCAAGGGCCGGCAGGTGCTCAACGTATCCGCTGGGGGCGTGGCGCGGCTGTGTGTTCCCGCCACCGGCTCGCATGCGGCGGTTCTCGGCGAGAACCGCAAGCTGCTGGTCTTCGCCCTCGATCAGGTTCCGGAAATGGGCCGCGGCAAGGGTGTGCGCCTGCAGAAGTACAAGGACGGCGGTGTTGCCGATCTGCGCTGCTTTGAGGCTTCGGAAGGCCTGACATGGACTGATTCGGCAGGTCGCGCCTTTACCCGCAGCCTTGAGGAGCTTGCCGACTGGACGGGGGAACGGGCTCAGGCTGGACGCATGGTGCCCAGCGGTTTCCCGCGTTCCAACCGGTTCGGCGCGGGCCCGCTCGACGGATTGTCAGCCAAAGGCTGAACCAAACGCTGAATCGGTGGTGAATCCGGGCAGGGGATCGAGCGGTTCACCTTTCTCGTCCACGGCGCGCCATCCTCCTGGCAGAAGATGTTCCTGCGGCTGAAAGCGGACCTTGTAGCCCATCTTCTGCGATCCGCGCACCCAGTATCCCAGATAGACGAAGGGCATGCCGCGCTTTCGCGCGCGCTCGATGTGGTCAAGGATCATGTAGGTTCCGAGGCTGCGGCCGGTGCTATCGGTGTCGTAGAACGAGTAGACCATCGACAGTCCGTCGCTGAGTTCGTCGGTCAGCGAGCAGGCGAGCAACGCGCCTTCGCCAAGGCCGGTCAGCGCGCTGTCGGGCCCGCGCCTTCTGTAAGCGATCAGTCGCGTGTTGACCGGTGAATCCTCCACCATCATCCCGTAGTCCAGAACCGACATGTCGGCCATGCCGCCGCCCTCGTGGCGGGCTGCGAGATAGTCGCGGAACAAGGCGTATTGCTCGGCATCGGAATGCGGTGCGCGGTCTTCGCCGATGAGGTCGCGGTTGCGCTTGAGGGTGCGGCGCTGGTTGCGTGTCGGCTTGAAATCATCGACGCGGATGCGCACCGACACGCAGGCCCGGCAGCCTTCGCAAGCCGGGCGATAGGCGATCGACTGGCTGCGGCGGAAGCCGCCCTGGGTCAGGATGTCATTGAGATCGACAGCGCGCTCGCCGGCAAGCTGCGTAAACACCTTGCGCTCGTAGCGCCCGTGCAGATACGGGCACGGCGTTGGGGCGGTGAGATAGAACTGGGGGGCGCCGGGTGAAAACTCGCTCATATCGGTACTGTCGTGAAAATAATGTGGCGATTCAAGCGTAGAATCCCGCTCTGAAAGTCACATTGCCAGATACATCGGGGCCGTCAGCGTGAATGTCAGCCACAAAAGCAGTACGAGCGGCACACCGGCGCGCAGGAAATCGACAAACCGGTAATGTCCCGGAGCCATCACCAGCAGATTGGTCTGATAGCCGATCGGGGTTGCGAATGAGCAGTTCGCGGCGAGGATCACCGTCATGACGAAGGTATGGACACTGGCGCCGAGTTCCAGCGCGGCGGTCACGGCAATCGGCGTAAACAGCACGGCGGTGGCGTTGTTGGAGAGAATATTGGTGAACGCCGCGACGGTCAGGAACAGGACCGACAGCAGCACCAGGGTCGGTGCGCCCGAGAATGAGGAGACGATGCTGTGCGCGACGAATTCCGCGCCGCCGGTTGCCTCCAGCGCCGCGGCCATGGCAAGCGAGGAGCCGACAAGCAGATAGATGCGCCGGTCGACGGCGCGTGCGGCCTGCCGCACGTTGAGGCAGCCGGTTGCGATCATCGCAAGCGAGCCCGCCAGGGCGGACAGAACCAGTGACAGAACCTCAGTTGCTGCCAGCGCCACGGTCAGCGCGAAGATGAAGATGGCCCATCCGGCGCGGTTGTTGATGGGAACTTCCACGGCGGACCATTCCAGCAGGATAACGTCGCGGTTCAATCTGAGACGCGAGATGTCCTCGCGCTGGCCACCGATCAGCAGCACGTCGCCGGCTTCCAGTCTTATGTCGCCAATGCGCACGCGGGTCATCCGGCTCTGGCGCTGGAAGCCGAGCACGAAGCAACCTGTCGTCGCCGAAAGGGCGGCGGCCTCAACCGCGCGCCCGACCAGCCGGGAGCCCGGCGCCACAACAGCTTCGGCGAGCACAACATGATCGCTGACGAAGGGCAGGGCTTCCTCGTCCGACAATTGGTCGGGATTGATAATCTTCTGCTTGTTGTTGCGCATTGCCTCGGTCAGCACCTGCCGCGTCGCCGCGACGATAACGGTGTCTCCGGGCGCCAGAACCGTGTCCTCGAAGGGAGGCAGGATGTTGCGCGGGCCGCGCTGGATCATCAGGACGGTCATGCCTTTCAACTGGGCGAAGAGACCGGCCGCGGATTGCGCGCCCACGAGAGCGTGTGATTCATCCAGCGTGATCCGCACCACGAACTGGCGTCCTGCGCCATCGCTTCCGGCAAGCTCCTGCACCAGGGACGCGCGCGGCGTCAGCATGTTCGGCATCACCAGCAGCACGTAGACGAGGCCAACGGCGACGAGCGGCAAGGCAATGGGCGTGATCTCGAAGAAGCCGATCGGGTCCATGCCCATTTCGCGCGCAACGCCCGCGACCAGAAGGTTCGTCGACGAACCGATAAGCGTCATGCTGCCGCCGAGAATGGCGACGAAGGACAGCGGCATCATGAAGCGGCTTGAAGCAATGCGCGCACGCGAGCCGATGGCCGCGAGGACCGGCAGCATGATGACGACGAGCGGCGTGTTGTTCATGAAAGCCGACAGCGCTCCGGCCACGACGAGCAAAACGGCAATGGTGGTGCGTGGCCTGAGATTGGCCTTGTTGCCGAGCTTTCGCGTGACCCCGTCAACCGCACCTGTCTGGAACAGGCCCTGGCCGACAACGAGCAGGGCCAGCACCGTGAGCAGGGCGGGGTTGGCAAATCCCGCAAGGAGCGTTTCGGGGGAAACCAGCTTTCCCGCTTCGCCCGCGAAGGGGAAGAAATGAAACAGCGCCATCAGGGCGATCACGGTTGCAAGCGCGGTGAGCTCGATGCTCACGCGTTCCAGGGCGAAACCGACCATGGCCATGGCGATAATCGCAAAGGTCGCCCACATGTGCGGATCAGTCGACAATAAGACGCTTCCGTTCTCTGTTTGTGTCCGAAACCACAATCATGACGGCATATGCCGTGCGCAGACAATGGAAATGGCGATTTTCAAGTCCTCAAACAGGACTTTCCGCGCTCAGCATAGGATCAAGACGCATGACCTGCATACCATTGGCGGTCAGCGCCTTGCGGACTTTCATCGCGTGCGCTTCGTCACGGGTTTCTATCGTCATGTCGACGGTTGCCCCGGTCGCGGGAACGTTCAGCAGCATGCGCTGATGCGAGACTTCCAGGATATTGGCGCCGGTTTCTCCCACAATGGTCGCGATGCGCCCCAGAATGCCGGGCCTGTCGCGCACCGTGACGCGGAAGGAGACGATGCGCTGCTGGCGCTCCAGCGCGCGCACCGTGATGGCCGACAGCATGCGCGGATCGATGTTGCCGCCACACAGAATGAGCCCGACGCGTTTGCCAGCGAACGTGTCCCGGTTCGACATGAGGGCGGCGAGACCGGCGGCACCCGCGCCCTCGGCCATGGTCTTCTGGACGGAGAGAAACGCGTAGATCGCCGCCTCGATGGCATCCTCGTCGACCGCGATGACGCCTTCTGCCAGTGCCCTGACAATCTCCACCGCCTGCGCCGAAGGGCGCTTTACAGCTATGCCTTCGGCCAGCGTATCGCCGCCGCATTCTGCTTTTTCGCCGTTCAGGGCGGCTGACAGGGCCGGGTAGAGTGTGGATTGCACGGCGTGGATTTCAATCGACGGCTTGATCGCCTTGGCGGCAACTGACACACCGGAAATTAGCCCGCCGCCGCCGACGGGCACGACAATCGCGTCGAGGTCCGGCGCATCGTCCAGCATTTCCAGCGCCAGTGTGCCTTGCCCGGCCATCACGGCGGGGTCGTCATAAGGGTGAACGACGACAAGCCCGCGCTCATCGACGAGACGCCGCATCACGGCTTCGCAGTCGAAGACCGTTTCGCCGTCAAGCACGATTTCCGCGCCCCAGCTTTCGGTTGCCGCGACTTTCGAGAACGGTGTGGTCGCGGGCATGACAATGGTGGCGGAGATGCCGAGCAACGCTGCGTGCCGGGCAACGGCTTGGGCGTGATTGCCGGCGGACATCGCGACGACACCGCGCGCGCGTTCGCCGTCGCTGAGGAGGGCAAGCTTGTTGGCGGCACCGCGTTCCTTGAAGGCGTTGGTGACCTGAAGGTTTTCGTATTTTACGAAAACCTCCGCTCCTGTCAGCGCGGACAGCCGCGGTGCGGCGACGCAAGGTGTGTGCAACACCGCATCCGCAATACGGTCGCGTGCGGCTTCGATATCCGCAAACGAGATCGGCAATTGGCTCATTACCGGCTGGCGCCCGGGCCGGGCTCGCCCGACGTGTTTTTCTGATAGCCCGGCCCGGCGACGGGGGGCTTTTCGGGCAGCACCGACTGGTCGAGGTCGGAGTGTATCTTGTACTCATAGCTGCCCAGCATGCCGCCGCCGGGGCCCAGCAGAGCAACCCTGACAGGATAATCGGTATCCGCTTTCACGCCATGCACCGGAGGTGTTTGGAAACTGATCGCCCGCGCGCCGCCCTCGTATGTCTTGCTGAGCACGATGTCGGAACCGCCTGCCGGGTCCGCGAAACGGGCCTCGATCAACGTGCCTTTCGGCATCGGGCGGGCAGGGCGCACCACGATTCCGTAATAGGCGATGGCGACACGGTAATTGAAGATGAAACCGCCGCCCTCGTAGCGCAGATAGGGCGCGTCGTCAGCCGTGGCCGCGCGCACCGGGCTTAAACCGGACGGCGGCACCATCGGAAGCATTGCGATGGAGACAGCGAGACCGCCGGCCAGGACTTGCAGGAAACGGATTGTTTTCATCCTCGTACTCTAACGTTGATGCGGCTGCGAAGTATATGCTGAACCCCAGTCCACAATATGCGCCCGGTACCGGATGTCGAACGGTTTCAGCTATATCGTCCAGCAGGGCGCGAATGCCGTGCAATTGGGCGGCTTCTATGTTCTGCTTGCATCATCTTATGTGATCGTTCACGGGGCGATCAGGCGATTCAATCTCGCCTTCGGCGCTGTGGCGGCATGGGCCGGGACCATGACAACGGGAATGGCGATTGCGCTGTTCGACCGAGTGTTCTGGCCTCCGGCCGCCATTCTCGCCGCCGGGCTTGCCGTCGGAATGCTTTGCGGCGCGCTGGCCGCGCAGGCTGTTGCCGTTTTCGCCGTGGCTCCGATCCGCAATGCGCCAAGACTTTCCGTGATGGTGGCGACACTGGGCGCCGCCATTGCGCTAGAAGAGGGAATGCGGATCGCGACCGGCAATGAAGCGGTATGGATGCCGCCCGGGCTGTTGCCTGCTGCCCTGACCGGCACGTTTGATCTGGCTGACGGCATCTCCGTTTCTCGTCCGGGCGCGCTTTCGTTTCTGGCGGCGCTGGCGGTTGCGGCCAGCCTTGCGCTCTACATGCGAAAATCGCGCTTCGGGCGGTTATGGCAAGCCAATGCGGAAGACCCGCAGATGGCGGAACTGCTCGGTGTCGATACGCGGCGGGTGTTTCTGCTCAGTTCTGTGATTGCGGGGTTTGCCGCAGCGGTCACCGGCGTGCTGATTGTGCTGCGTTATGGCAACATGAACTTCTATGACGGGTTCATGATCAACGCGAAAGCATTGTTTGTCGCCGTGCTGGGAGGGCTGACGTCCTTCAGCGGCATTTTTCTGGCGGGCATGGCCCTGGCGTTGTTCGAAACCGGCTGGTCCGCCTTCGCGCCCTTGCTGTACCGCGACGTGGCCGTGTTCACGGTGCTGGTCGCGCTGTTGGCGCTGAGGCACAATTCTAGATCAGACCGTCCTTGAGCATGCGCGCGACACGCGGCGCGAAATAGGTCAGCACGCCATCGGCGCCGGCACGGCGGAAGGCCAGCAGGCTCTCGACCATGGCGCGGTCGCCATCGATCCAGCCATTCTGGGCGGCGCCCTGAATCATCGCGTATTCGCCCGACACCTGATAGGCGAAGGTCGGCATGGAGAACGCATCCTTCAGTCGCCAGATAATGTCGAGGTAAGGCATACCGGGTTTGACCATAATCATGTCGGCGCCCTCGGCGATGTCGAGTTCGGCTTCCATGAGCGCCTCCGCGCCATTGGCCGGGTCCATCTGATAGGTGCGCTTGTCGCCGATCAGCGTCGCGTTGGTGGCGATGGCGTCGCGGAAGGGGCCATAGAAGGCGGAGGCGTATTTCGCCGTATAGGCCATGACCTGAATGTCGAGCAGTCCGGCGTCCTCGAGCGCTTCACGGATTGCGCCGATACGGCCGTCCATCATGTCCGATGGGGCGATGATGTCGGCGCCCGCCTCGACTTGCACAAGCGCTTGCTCGACGAGACGCGCAACCGTCTCGTCATTGAGGATGCGCGCGCCCGCCATGACTCCGTCATGACCGTGCGATGTATAGGGGTCGAGGGCGACATCGGTGATGATGCCGATGTCGGGAACGGCTTCCTTGATGGCCCGGCAGGCTTGGCAGACAAGGTTTTTCGGGTTCAGCGATTCCGATCCAACCTCATCGCGCAACCCCGGCGGGGTGTTGGGAAACAGCGCGATCGCGGGAATGCCGAGCTCTGCCGCTTCCGCCGCATTCTTCACCGCGACATCGATGCTGAACCGCTCCACGCCGGGCATGGAGGCAACCGGTTCGCGGACGTTTGCGCCTTCGGTCAGAAAGATCGGCCAGATCAGATCGTTGGCCGAGAGACGCGCCTCGCGCACCATGCGGCGCGACCAGTCGGAGCGCCTGTTGCGGCGCATCCTGCGTCCGCCGGTTATGCGGCTGACGTCGGCTGTGTTTGCCGGTGCGTTGTCGCGCGATTGCATGTTCATAAGCCGTATCCTGTCTCGCGGTTTGAAGTCTTTCTAACAGCACGGCCGCCATTCTGTCATCGGCAAGTCATGCCGCGCCTTGATGCCGCTCATGTCGCCGCAGGCATTGACGCCTTACGGACACGCCCATAAGCCTGTTTTGAAACAAAAATAAGAGGCAGGGATGGATTTCGCGCTTTCGGAGGAGCAGCAGGCGTTCAAAGAAGCGGCCAGCGCCTTTGCCGCGGGCGAAATGGCGCCGCATGCTGAATCCTGGGACCGCAATTGCACGTTTCCGGTCGAAACGCTTCGCGCCGCAGCCGGCTTGGGTTTTGGCGGCATCTATGTGCGCGAGGATGTCGGCGGCTCGGGGCTGGGGCGGCTCGACGCGGCGGTGATCTTCGAGGAACTGTCCAAGGGCTGCACCTCAACGTCCGCCTATATCTCGATCCACAACATGGCCGCGTGGATGATCGACCGTTTTGGCTCGGAAGACCTGCGGCAAAGGTTTCTGCCCGGCCTGACTTCAATGCAGAGCTTCGCGTCGTACTGCCTGACCGAACCCGGCTCCGGATCGGATGCGGCGTCGCTTTCGGCAAGGGCCGTGCGCGACGGCGATCATTATGTGCTGAATGGCCAAAAGGCGTTTATTTCCGGTGGTGGCGCGGCGGACGTCTATGTCTGCATGGTGCGCACAGGCGAAGCGGGCCCGCGCGGCATTTCCTGCATCATCGTCGAGAAGAATGCGCCGGGCTTGTCCTTCGGCGCGCAGGAAAAGAAGCTCGGCTGGCACAGCCAACCGACAGCGGCGGTGATCTTCGAAGATTGCCGCGTGCCGGTCACCAATCTTGTCGGCAACGAGGGCGACGGCTTCAAAATCGCCATGGCCGGGCTCGATGGCGGGCGCATCAATATCGCCGCCTGTTCGCTCGGCGCCGCGCAAGCCTGCCTCGACAAGACAGTCGCCTATATGGGGGAGCGCAAGCAGTTCGGTTCTCCTTTAAGCGACTTTCAGGCGCTGCGCTTCCGCATTGCCGACATGGCGACGGACCTCGAGGCGGCGCGTCTCATGGTGCATCGCGCGGCCCAAATGCTGGACGACAATGCGCCGGACAAGACCGTCGCCGCAGCCAAGGCCAAGCGGCTTGCCACGGACACAGGCTTCAATGTCGTCAACGAGGCGCTGCAACTGCACGGCGGTTACGGTTATCTCGCCGACTACGGCATCGAAAGGTTTCTGCGCGACGTGCGCGTCCACCAGATCCTTGAAGGTTCCAACGAGGTCATGCGGCTGATTATTTCCAGGGATGTGTTCGGACAATGAGTTCCGCCGCCGATCAGGACGAGGTGCTTTTTGCCCGCAAGGGGCACGCCGGGATCATCACGATCAACCGGCCCAAGGCGCTGAATGCCGTCACGCTGAATATCGTGCGCGCCATGCAGGCGCAGCTTGAAGCCTGGGCCGGGGACGACCGTATACGCTGGGTGATTATCAAGGCCGCGCCGTGCCGCGCCTTCAGCGCCGGCGGCGATGTGCGCCAGCTCTATGACTGGGGCATGGCGGGAGATCCTATGGCGCGGAGCTTCTACGCCGAGGAATACACCCTCAACACGCTGATCAAACGCTACCCCAAGCCGTATATCTCGATTGTCGATGGTATCGTCATGGGGGGCGGCGTCGGGGTTTCCGTCCATGGTTCGCACCGCGTGGTCGGCAGCGATCTGATGTTTGCCATGCCGGAAACGGGGATCGGCCTGTTTCCCGATGTCGGCGGAACCTATTTCCTGCCGCGCCTCCCGGGCGAGACCGGCATGTATATGGGTCTGACCGGCGCGCGGATCGGGCAGGGGGACGCGCTGGCGCTGGGTATCGCGACCCATGCGGTGCCCTCGCAGCGTCTTGCGGTTCTTGAGAACGCGCTGCACACGACCGGGGCGCTGGATACGCTGATCGCCAATTTCTCCGCGCCGCCGCCCGCTGGCAAGATCGCGCCCTTGCGCGCGGCCATCGACCGGTGTTTCAGCGCGGGCACGATCGAGGAGATCATTGCCCGGCTTGAGCAGGATGAGGCACAGCCATTCGGCGCCGATACGGCCGGGCTGCTGCGGACGAAATCCCCGACAAGTCTCAAAATCACCCTGAGACAGTTGCGCGAAGGGGCAAGTTTGAGCTTTGAAGACTGCATGAGACTCGAATACCGCATCGTGTGCCGCATTCTGATGGCAACGGATTTCTTCGAGGGCGTGCGCGCGGTTATCGTCGACAAGGACAATGCGCCGAAATGGCAGCCTGGCGGGATTGATGATGTGAGCGATAGCGAGATCGACCGCTATTTCGAGCCGCTGGGGGCCGGGGAGTTGAGACTGCCGTGAAGCTGCGCAAGACATTCCGCTTCTCCGAGGAGCGTCCGCTCGGGCCGCTGGCCATGTTGTGGGCCATGCGCCTGCTTGCGCTGATCTATCTCTATAACGGGCTGGGGAACTGGGCGACCATCATCGGGTACGATTCATCGGCAACCGCTTTCATCGACCTGCCGGTCCAGTGGCAGGTGGTCACCGTCTATTTCGCCGTTCTGATGGTCATCGCCGCTGTCGGTCTGTGGTTCGCTTCCGGCTGGGGCGTGGCGACATGGCTGTTCGTCGCGGTGACGGAAATGGTCATGTATCTCGGCTTTCCCGACCTGTTCGGCGAGAACTGGAACGCCATCACATTCAATGCCGCCTGCATCATCGCCTATATCGCTTTCGCGCGCTGGGCCGGCTCGCCGGAAAACACGATGGTGCGTTACAGGCTGCCGCAGGACTAACGAAAACAAGCCGGCGGGGCCGGTGTCATGGAGGGAATAGGGTTATGGCAAGCATCGCATTCGTCGGGCTCGGCAATATGGGACTGCCGATGGCGCTCAACCTGGTCAAGGCCGGGCATACCGTTCATGGCGCGGACCTCAGCGCCGAGCGTTTGAAAGAACTGGAGGCCGGCGGCGGCAAGGCTTCCGGTTCGGCCACGGACGCGGTGAAGGCAGCGGACACCGTCGTGACGATGCTGCCCTCGGGGCGCGAAGTCGCCATGCTTTATCTTGGGGAAAACGGATTTCTGGCAGCCGCCAAGCCCGGAACGCTGTTTATCGATTCCTCCACCATCGATGTCGAGACCGCCCGCAAGGTCGCCGATGCCGCGGCCACGGCGGGGCAGCAGATGGTCGATGCGCCGGTTTCCGGCGGTGTCGGCGGGGCGACAGCGGGCACTTTGACCTTCATGGTCGGCGGGCCGGACGCCGCGTTCGAAGCCGCCAAACCTTACCTGGACATCATGGGCAAGACGATTGTCCATGCCGGGGGCGCGGGCAATGGGCAGGCGGCCAAGATCTGCAACAACATGCTGCTTGGTATTTCCATGATCGGCGTCTGCGAGGCCTTCGTGCTGGCCGAAAAGCTCGGTCTCGATGCCCAGAAGCTGTTCACTATTTCCTCAACCGCATCCGGCCAGTGCTGGTCGCTGACAACCTATTGCCCCGTCCCGGGGCCGGTGCCGACGTCTCCCGCCAACAACGACTACAAGGCGGGATTTGCGGCAGCGATGATGCTTAAGGATCTGAAGCTGGCGCAGGGGGCCGCCTCCCATGCCGGCGCATCAACGCCGCTCGGAGCCGCCGCCTCGCAAGCCTACGGGCTGTTCGTTGGCGCCGGACAGGGAGCCAAGGATTTCTCCGGCATCATCAATTTCCTGCGCGGACAGTCCGGGGATGCTTGATGCTTAATGAGTCATAACCGCTAAATATAGGAAAAAATAACGCTTTTCGGATTCATCGCATTTTAAGCGTACTGTTTAAGGTGACCTTCAGAGGCGCCGCGTAAGGTCCTCACCAGAAGCGGGGAAACATCCGCTCGACAAAACAGTGAGGCTATACAATGGACGCGATGATCGGGGTGGCCGCGAAAGCCACAGCTGAAGAATACGGCGAAGAACTTCGCCCGAAGTACCTTGAAGCACTTGCTCTTATTGAGCGTTTGCACAGGCGTTTGCTGGATGTCATCAAGGACGAATTCGACCGCAAGGGGCGCGACGATGTCAACGCGGTTCAGGCGCTGCTGCTGTATAACATCGGCGGCAAGGAACTGACCGCGAGCGAGCTGCGCACCCGCGGCTACTATCTGGGCTCCAATGTTTCCTACAACGTCAAGAAGCTTGTGGAACTCGGCTATCTGCATCACCAGCGCTCGACTGTGGACCGCCGTACGGTCCGCATCAGCCTGACGCCCAAGGGGCAGGCGGTGTATGACATGATTTCGGATCTGTACGAGCGCCACCTGAACTCCATCGACACAGTCGGGGGACTGGGTCATCCGGAGTTCGGCAACCTGAACAAGTCGCTGCAGAAGCTTGAGCGGTTCTGGACCGACCAGATTCTCTACAAGCTGTAAGAGCCGGGCAACTGGCCGTGAATTTCGCGCCCGCGGACTTGATGTCCGCGGGCGTTTTAGCTTTTTGCGGCTCATAAATTGCGTTTTATCCGCCACGCCGCCCCAATGCCGCCACGAAGCATTTGCATGCAGGGTGTGGCGCAGGCGATCTGGCCGAGTCGGACGTTACGTATTACCAATGACGTTCCGGGCCGATTTGGTCTTGCAGCGCTGGAGCAGGGGCCTACATTGGCATTAGGACACCGTGCGGCGGTGACGCTTCAAAGCGTGATTGCGTATTGTGGCGCGGGCTCGTGATCGTGGCGGCCGCATCTGCTAAAGATGTGCGCACGGCTGGCAACATTTCGGGGAATTCAAAGCGGCAGACTGATGGCTTTTCTTCGCAAGACTACGTTTCGCAATATGGCGCTCGGCCTTGCTCTGGCCGGTGCGGGATTGATCTCGTTCCACGGGGTATCGTCGGCGCGCGACGATGCCTCGGGCGTGGTTATCGATTACAGCACCGGCAACAGCCGTGCGCAGTATGAGGAAACCTCGCGTGAACTCGAAGCCAGGCTTGCGTCGACACCTCCGGTGCTTTCCCAGCAGACGGTCTATTTCACGCAGATCGCGATCCAGAAATACGAGAAGATCGCGGCCCAGGGCGGGTGGGAGCAAATCCGCACGGGCGACATCCTGCGTCTTGGCGCCAACACGCCGGTCGTTGCCCAGATCCGCAAACGGCTGATGGTCAGCGGCGACCTCGATCCCGGTTACAGCCTGTCCCATGTTTTCGATGCGACGCTGCAGACCGCGGTCCGTAATTTCCAGCTCAGGCACGGCCTCTTCACGGATGGCGCGGTTGGCCGTGAAACCCTTGCGGCGATGAACGTTCCCGTCCAGGAGCGTCTGCAGCAGCTTCGCACCAATCTGGTGCGCCTGACGGCCATGGGCGGCGATCTCGGCCAGCGTTACGTGATGGTCAACATTCCCGGCGCCGAAATCGAGGCGGTCGAGAACAACGCCGTGGTTTCACGTCATACAGCGATCGTCGGCAAGATCGACCGGCCGTCGCCGCTGGTCTCGAGCAAAATCAGCCAGATCAATTTCAATCCGTTCTGGCATGCTCCCAAGAGCATCGTTCAAAAGGACATCATCCCGCGCATGCGCGAGGATCCCGAATATCTGACGCGCTACCATATCCGTATCTATGACCAGCGCGGCAACGAGATCGATCCGAAGATGGTCAACTGGCAGTCGGACGAGGCCGTCGATTATCTGCTGCGTCAGGACCCCGGCGACAAGAACTCGATGGGCTCTATCCGGATCAATTTCGCCAATAAGCACTCGGTCTATCTGCACGATACGCCGCAGCAGTCCCTGTTCGGCTCGAATTACCGGTTCCATTCATCGGGTTGCGTCCGTGTTCATGATGTCCGCAAGCTGGTCGCATGGCTGTTGCAGCCCAATGGCAACTACGATCAGGCGACTGTCGATGCGACCATTGCATCGGGTGAACGGATTGATGCGAATCTGTCCTCGCCGACGCCGATCTACATGACCTACATCACGGCGTGGGGCACGCCGGACGGCATCGTCCACTTCCGCCCGGATGTCTACAATCGCGATGCGGCGGGCGATCTTGCGATTGCCGGCCAAGACAGCTGAGGCTCTAGAGGAGCCATGCCGCCGCGCGGCGGATCGGGTTCAGGTCGCCGGGCGCCTTCGGGTCAGCCCGGCGAAATTTTTCTGGAATTCATTCCAATAGGCAAAATGATGCGTGTTGTGGCGATTGATGCCGCAAGCGGTCTTGAAACCACGATTATGGGGCCCGCGAATGCTTCGCGCGCCGATCTTGAGCGTGTGGCGGTCCGCAAACTCAAGATGATGCTCTCGCGGCAATCGCCTGTTTGAAGCTATCGCAGGAAAAAGTCCTTTTGTCGTAATCGAGCTATCCGCAGGGCTTTTTTTGCGGCATGTAACCGATAATTATGCGCGAAGCTGGCATGGGAGGTGGCTTCGTTTGCAGGTGTGCGCGCAAGCGCCACTTTTCCGATGAGAATTCCCGATAAAGAGAAAGAAGTGACGATGTCCGACTTTTTCCACGACGATCTTGCCAAGACCGATCCGGATCTGGCCGAGGCCATTCACGGCGAGTTCATTCGCCAGCGCGACGAGATCGAGCTGAT